>JANMKT010000088.1:0-31561 GCA_031372185.1 Novosphingobium sp. | reverse complement strand
GTCCAAGCGGATTTGACCAAAATGGCCCATCGCAGCGTTGGATAGGCTTGAAATAGAATAACTATTCCCGCACCTATCCGCCTCGCGCTGGACCATTTTGCTTCAAACCTCGATGGCGCGGTTAACAGGTCCTGACCTTAGAGTATGATGCGATAAAGCTGAATCGCATCATGCTCTATAATTCTTTGTTGTCGCGTGATTTATTGCGAAAAACCGGTTCCCACTTTTTCGCATCACGCTCTTAAAGTCATCAGCTCTTAAAGCGCCATGACACAGCCTTGAACCAATCGGATTTATTATGATCGAATTTTGGGACGAGGATAAATGCGCCGCTTGGCGGTTCGCCACCAGCCATGGGCACCTTGATCCTGCGCGACTGTCCTCACCGTGCCGCCCACAAGGTCGAGCGTCAGTCCGCCGGTCTGGCCCAGCATCGCTCGGTCCGCCTTGAGGGTTGAAGGCTTGCAGGCATAGGGCAGGCGCCGGTCGGCAATCACGATGTCAACTTGCCGGCACGCCGCCACCAGTGGCCGAATGTCGACCAGATCCTTGCTCCGCGCGATCAGCAAGCGCCATGTCCGGCCGCCCCTGACCAGCTCGACCGCGCAGAAATCGCGATTGCAGCGCGCGCCCGGCCAATCCTCGAGCAATTGCGTTTCACCCTCCATTCCCGCAATCTCTTGCAGGTTCTCCTTGGCAAAATCGCTCTTCCCTTGGCGCAACACCAACAGCGAACCGCCCTCGCCCGTGATGCCGACATGGCGGCCATCGTTTGAGATAAGCACATCAGGAGGACGCAAAAAGGCGAGCATGGTCAAACCCAGCAAGGCCGGAACCAGCCCCGCCAGTCGCAGCCGCCCACGCCACAGCGCCAGCCACAGCCCGCCACCCACGAACAGCAGAAAGCTCCCCTGCCCCATCGAGGGAAGCAGCGTCACTGCTCCGGGCTGAGCCGCAGTCCAGTGGGCCAGGGCCAGCAGCAGTTCAAGCGATTTGCCCGCCACCCACCAGGCTGGCGTTCCCAGGCCCACGCTGTCGAGCAGCAAGGCCAGCGCAATCGCCGGCATCGAGACAAAAGTGGTCAGCGGAATGGCGATAACATTGGCCAGCGCCCCGTAAATTCCGGAGCGGTGAAAGTGGAACAGCCCTATTGGCATCAGGGCCAGCTCGATCACCACCCCGGTCAGCAACAGCATGGCCAGGTGTCTTGCGCCCTTGATCCACCAGACTTGCTCGCGCGGAGCCAGAAAAGCCCGGATCGGCGCCGCGCCGTGCAGCGCGACAATCGCGATGACCGAGGCAAAACTCATCTGAAATCCGGGTCCGATCACAGCCTCGGGCCAGAACAGCAACACGAACAGGGCAGCAACCGCCACCATCCGCAGGCTCAGCGGCTCGCGCCCGATCGCCAGCGCCGCCAGCACCAGGACCGCGCCGATGCAGGATCGGATCGTCGGCACTTCCGCTCCGGTTAGCAAAGTATAGCCAATTCCGGCCAGCGCACCGGCTCCGGCTGCAGCGAGCGGCAGCCGCACCCGCAGTGCCAGCCAGGGCCACAGCGCCAGCAGCCGGATCACCAGCACATAAACCCCCGCTACCACGGCGCTGACATGCAGCCCACTGATCGAAAGCAGATGGGTGAGGCCGGCATCGCGCATCGCCGTATCGTCGGCCTGCTCGATCGCGCCGCGATCTCCGCTGGCAAACGCCGCCGCGATAGTCCCGGGTGAGCCTGCCAGCCGGGAGCGGACATGAGCCGAGAGCGAGCGTTGCAGCGTCCGTAGCCAGCTTTGCTCGCTCGCAGGCAGCACCACCGTGACTTTGCCCAGCACAGTCCCGGTCGCGGCGAGCCCCGTGAACCATGAGGTTCGCGCAAAGTCATAGCCGCCCGGCAGCATCGGCGGGGCGGGTGGCATCAACCGGGCTCGCAATCGCAGGGTTGCACCTTCAGCAATTCCGGGCAGATCGTCCTTCGCGGATAGATTGACCCGCACGAGGATTGACCGGGAAGTCTCTGGTTCTCTGATCGCGAGTGTCAGACGAACCCGCGCCAGCGAGGGCTGTTCTTCGCGCTTCATCACTGCCCCGCTGATCAATTCGACCACCGGGCGTGCGATCGCCGGAGTGCCGACCAGCGCAGATTTAGCCCAGACTACCCCGCAGCCCGCCGCAGTCATCAAAGCCAGCGCCACAATGCCCTGGCGCAGATAGGGAAACCGGCCCTCGCCGCGAAGACTAGCCAGGGCGGCGAGCATGGCGGCCAAGCACAGCGCGATCAAGCCCAGCCACTGCCACGGATTCGCCAGTGCAAACCACGCTGCGATCCCTCCCGCAAAGCCTACCGCCAGCCATGGCGCTCGATCAAATCCCGCAGTTTCAAGGAAATGCTCGACGGTCTTGAGTGTGCTGGCGAGCCTGCTGGACAAGTCCGCGCGGTTGCGCCAATGGCCATGTTGCGGTGCAGCGCCGTCTGGTAAAGCGTTGCCCATTGGCTCAAGATTCTTGGGCTCGGTGGCCATGGTTGCTAGAGACAGTAAGGAGGCAAGGATGGCAAGTGCGACAGTCGAGACAGCGGCAGGAAGCCGCCGTGTCGTCACGCGGTTCGCCCCCTCACCCACCGGCTACCTCCATATTGGTGGCGCCCGGACTGCCCTGTTCAACTGGCTGTTCGCCCGCCACCATGGCGGCACCTATTTGTTGCGGATCGAAGACACCGACCGCGCCCGTTCCACGCAGCCGGCGATTGCGGCAATTTTTGACGGACTCGAATGGCTCGGGCTTGGCGGCGACGAGGCCGCAACTTTCCAGTTCGAGCGATCTGCCCGCCATGCCGAGGTCGCCCATGCGCTGCTCGAAGCGGGCCATGCCTATCGCTGCTACCTCACCTCTGAGGAGCTGACCGCTCGCCGAGCTGCCGCACAGGCCGAACGCCGGGCCTTTCGGATCGACAGTGAGTGGCGCGATGCCGCAGCTGACAGCTGGCCCGCCGACACACCCCATGTGGTCCGGATCAAGGCCTCCCGCGCAGGCGAAACGGTGATTGATGACCTCGTTCAGGGGCCGGTTACCGTCAGCAATGCCGAGATCGACGATTTCGTTCTGCTCCGTTCCGACGGCACCCCGACTTACATGCTGGCCGTGGTGGTTGACGATCATGACATGGGCGTAACCCACGTGATCCGAGGCGACGATCACCTCAACAACGCCTTCCGCCAGCTTACGGTTATCTCTGGGATGGGCTGGGAAAGACCGTTCTATGCCCATGTTCCGCTGATCAATGGTGCGGACGGGGCAAAGCTGTCCAAGCGCCACGGCGCGACTGGCGTGGACGCCTACCGCGACGAGTTGGGAATCCTGCCCGAAGCGCTGTTCAACTATCTGCTTCGCCTTGGCTGGGGCCACGGTGATGATGAGATTATCAGCCGCGAACAGGCGATCGAATGGTTCGATATCAAGGATGTCGGAAAATCGCCCTCGCGGTTTGATCTGGCCAAGCTGCAAAACCTCAATGGCCACTACATTCGCGAAGCCGACGATGCGCGCCTTGCTGCGCTGATCGCCCCCAACGTGGCGGGGGACGCCCATCTGGCGCTGCTGGAGCAGGCGATGCCGGTCCTCAAGGTTCGGGCCAAGGATTTGCATGAACTGGCAACCAGCGCCGCTTTCCTGTTCGCCCAGCGTCCGCTGACGATCGAGCCCAAGGCTGAGGCGCTGCTTACCAATGATGCCCGCACACTGCTGGGGCAGATCCAGCAGCGGATCGCTGCGGAAAATGACTGGACAATGGCCGGGCTGGAAGCCAGTCTCAAGGCGATGGCGGAGGGGCTTGGTCTGGGGCTCGGCAAGCTTGCGCAACCCCTTAGGGCCGCGCTAACGGGTCAAACAACTTCCCCGGGTATATTCGATGTATTGGTTCTGCTCGGGCGGGACGAGAGCCTGGCGCGGATTGCCGCCCAGGCTGGTCCCACGTCCGGCCAGCAACAGGTTTAGGGAGTAACAACAGGTGGGTGATCAGGCAAAGCTGAGCGCAGGCGGCAACGATCATGAATTTCCGCTGCTGTCGGGAAGCGTCGGGCCGGATGTAATCGATATCCGCAAGCTCTATGCGCAGACCGGCATGTTCACCTATGATCCGGGTTTTACCTCGACAGCATCATGCGAAAGCGCGCTGACCTATATCGATGGTGATGAAGGCGTCCTGCTGCACCGCGGCTATCCGATTGGCCAGCTGGCTGAAAATTCCAGTTTCATGGAAGTCAGCTATCTGCTGCTCAACGGCGAGCTGCCGTCCGCGTCTGAGCTCAAGACTTTTTCGACCACGATCAGCCGCCACACCATGCTGCACGAGCAGCTGATGCAGTTCTATCGCGGCTTCCGCCGCGATGCGCATCCGATGGCGATCATGTGCGGCGTGGCCGGTGCGCTTTCGGCGTTTTACCATGATTCGACCGATATTTCGGACCCGACCCACCGCAAGATCAGCTCGCACCGGTTGATCGCCAAGATGCCGACGATTGCGGCCGCTGCCTACAAATACTCTGTCGGCCAGCCGTTCGTCTATCCCGACAACAGCCTGTCCTACACCGGCAATTTCCTGCGGATGACCTTTGGCGTTCCGGCCGAGCCCTATGTGGTCAACCCGGTGGTGGAACAGGCACTGGACCGGATTTTCATCCTCCACGCCGATCACGAGCAGAACGCTTCAACCTCGACAGTGCGGCTGGCCGGCTCATCGGGCGCCAACCCGTTTGCCTGCATCGCGGCCGGAATTGCCTGCCTGTGGGGCCCGGCACACGGCGGCGCGAACGAGGCCGCGCTTAATATGTTGCATGAAATCGGCACGCCTGACCGGATCCCGCACTATATTGAGCGGGCCAAGGACAAGAACGATCCATTCCGCCTGATGGGCTTTGGCCACCGCGTTTACAAAAACTACGATCCACGCGCGACGGTGATGCAGCAGACCGTGCGCGAGGTATTCGCAGCGCTCAAAGTCACTGATCCGGTGTTCGAAGTGGCCCTCCAACTGGAAGAAATGGCGCTCAATGATCCCTATTTCATCGAGAAGAAGCTGTTCCCCAATGTGGACTTCTACTCGGGCGTGATTCTCTCGGCGATCGGCTTCCCGACCACGATGTTCACCGCGCTGTTTGCGCTGGCCCGCACGGTGGGCTGGGTCGCCCAGTGGAACGAAATGATTTCCGATCCCGGCCAGAAGATCGGCCGTCCGCGCCAGCTTTACACCGGACCGCTTGAGCGCGACTATATTCCCCTCGGCAAACGCTGAGAACCAGGAGAACAAAGCATGGTATTTCTAAGAATTATCCTGAGCATCATCGGCGCTTTCGCCTTGATCGCCGGTTCATTTTTCACCCTGCAGGGCTTGGGCATTATCATGTGGCCAGCCGATAGCTTCATGCTGGCCGAGCAGAAATGGGTCCTTTACGGGGCACTGATTGCGGCAGCAGGTGCTCTGTTGATCGTACTAGCGCGCCGGGTTGGGCGCTGACGCCAACAAATCTGCCGGTACCCCCAAGGTGAAACGCGCGCCCTGCCCGGGCGCGCTTTCAACCGTGAGTTCGCCGCCCATCGCCCGCGCCAGACGCCGCGAAATGTAGAGGCCAAGGCCTGAACCGCTCTCGTCGCTGCGGCCCAGCCGTTCGAACTTTTCAAATACGCGGGCCTGCTGGTCAGCGCTCAGCCCCGGGCCCTGATCGGCCACAATTACACGTGAGCGGCTGCCTTCGCCTTCCAGCCGGATCCACACCTGCGAATTGGCCGGAGAGTAGCGGATCGCATTACCGACCAGATTGAGCAGAACCTGCAGAACCCGCCGGAATTCGGCAATCGCCGGCAGGCTTTCACCCAGTTTCGGTGCATCGATGGTGATGCCCCGTTCCTGGGCGCGAACCCCAAGGATACCGGCGGCGCGCCGGGCCACATCGGCCAGATCAATCCGGTCCGGCGCCGTCGAAAAATCCTCGGCCTCAACCACTTCAAGATCGGAAATATCCTCAACCAGCGCCAGCAGATGCTGCCCCGCCGCAGCAATATCGGCGGCATAGCGGCTGTATTCTTCAGCCAGCGGCCCGGCAAGCCGAGTGCGGATCGTTTCCGCATTGGCAATGATCCGCGCAATCGGCTGGCGCAGTACTGTGGCCATTTCACGTCCGACCAGCCCAGGTGTGTTGGTCGGCTGGGCGCTTTCTGCCCCTTGCAATGCCAGCAACGCGGCGCTGGCCAGTGGCACATCCGCGCACAGCAGCAGTTCAAATCCGCTCGGTTCGCTCCCGGGGGTTTCCTGCGGCAACAGCGTCGCCCGCCAGCTGCGGTCTGACCCTGGAACCCGCACAACTGCGCCGTCGAGCAGACGCCAATGGAGCGGCTGGCGGTGGTGATCGCCCTCAATCTGGACGAAATCGGTCCACGGCCTGCCGGTCCCTGCGCGCATCGCTGCGATCAATTCAGTCAGGTCCGATGCCTCGCTCTCGGCCGCGAGCAGACACTGCGCAGCATCCAGCCGCGCCGAGAGTTCCGCCACCGTGCGATCAATCGCCGCGCGGCGAGACCCGGCTTCGGCCAGATCCTCGGGCGCGAGCGGTGCAGCCTGCCAATGGCGCAGGATGATTTTGCATCCTTCTTCCGGTGCCGCCAGCGGCTCAACTTCAACCCATGCGGTAATCACATCCTGCCCATCGTTGGCAAGGATCGGGCGAGCCAGCTTCAGTCCATAACTGCGCGCCTTGCGGACAGTTTCGAGTAATGCGGGAATGGCAATCATCCCCGGCAGCTCGCCGCCGCAGCGCAGTTGCAGGCCGGCCAGCGGTTCGTCCGCATTGACCAGATTATCCGCACCGTCGCTTTGCGCCCGAGCCAGGATTGCGCCATCACCCATCACTCAGTTTCCCGGAAACGCAGCTGAGCAGGCGAGCAGCGCCGCAGCCTGGTTCGCAGAAAGCCGGTCAAGACCTTGCGGCAGCGAAGCATCGGAATGGATCACGGTAAATTCTTCTTCCACCGCAACAGGTGACAACCCTGCGGCACACAAGGCCAGCCCAAGCCTGACCAGTTGCCCCTCATTGGTGGCCAATACCGCCATCTCGCGGTCCTGACCCGATGCCAACGCCAGCGCAGACAGGAAAATACCAATCCCGGCATGGCTCACCGAAAGGGCGGCAACTGCCCCGCCGCCCATCCCCATGACAAGACGGGAAATCAGGCCGAGACGGCTGCGCCCTTCCTCAAACCGGCTCCGGATCACGGCTTCGGCGGAGGCCGCATTGCTTTGCGAGCCCTCGTCCTCGCCGGCACAGTGGCGCATCACCAATAGCGAGGCATGGAGCAAGTCTCCCGGCAGCTCAGCCAGCGGCAGCTGCATCCGCTGCTGGGTCTGCGAAAAACGCGCTTGCGCCGCCAACAATGCCATCGCCAGGCTGGCAGTCTCAGGTTCTGGCGAGGCGACCAGTGATTGCAGCAGCGGAGAAAGCACTGGATCCAGCGCCAGCCGGCTTTGGAGCCGCTCGGTCAATTGCCATTCAAGGGCAAGCGCATGGGTGTGATTCAGAAACCCGGCATCGGCCACAAAGCCCTGAACCAGCGTTTGAATAGCCTTTGCTGAATGGTTGCGCTGTTCGGGCTGGCCAGATGCGGCAGCTACTTCATCAAGCAGCTGGGTCGCGACATGAACCATCATGCCCCGGACCCGGGCAATGATCTCATCGCTGAACACCGAATGGTCGTCATTGGCCAGAAGATGGCGCAGGATTGGCGCAATAGTGCCAACCAGGGCATCACCCGCCGACAGCCAATCGCGCAAAGCCGCTTGAACCGGAACATCGGCAATCGCATGGGCAGCATTCTGGATCATGGCTGTGCCCTAACGCAGTTTGGTTAAAGTCGCGTTAGCCCCAATCCGGCGCGCGGAACAAGGATTCCCGCGATTGCCAGCGCCAGCGCCCCAATGTGGATCGCTTCACTCCCCACCCCGGCAATCATCGCTCCGGCCAATACCGCACACAGCAGCGCCCGATCCTCCAGCCACGATGTCCACCGGCCGCCGATCGCCTTGGGAACTAGCCGCAGCAGTGCAATCAGCATCAGCGGTGGAAACATCCGATATTGAAGCGGCTGAGCAGGATTAAGCGCAGTTCCCCAGCCCGCCAGCATGACTATCGCTGCATCAAGCAACCACCCATAGAGCGCCGGCCGCGACACGCCGCTCAAGCGCCGATCGAGCGAATCGCTCTCGATCCGGGCAAGCAGCACCGCCGCTTCGCGCAAAATCCATCCCAGCCCGCATAGCCCAAGCCCGAGGGAAACAAGGTTAAACCAGCCCGCACCCAGGCCGATCGAGCCAAGCAACAGTGCGGCCAGACCAACCACGCCTGCGCCATTTCCGGCGTGAAGCAGGGCCGGGCCAAACGCGCGCACCCCGATCAAAGCCAGGCCGTGTCCCGGGCTTGGCATCCCATCATCATGGGTCCGTTGCCGGATCCATTGCGGCTCAAGCGCGTGGGCCTCGTTCTCGCTGCGGACCATCGTCCAGAACGCTCCGCCGCTGTTGGTCGCAGCAATAGTGCGTTGGCTGATGCCAGCCTGCAGGGCAATCCGCTGCAACGCCGAACCGGCATCGCAATCGGTTGGCAGCTCGGCCAACCGCTCGACCAGTCGGCCCGGTATCCGCATCGCGGCTGCACTGGCGTGGTTCAGGTCGATCCGCTCAAACCCACCCGCAAGCCCCTGCTCGATCGGCTGAACCAGAACCGCCTGTCCCTTGTCGAGCGCCGCAGCCGCTTCGGCAGTGGACGCGAATAATCCATCGCCCAGCACGATCACCTCATCGGCCACTGTAACCAGTCCGATCAGCGCGCGCGGTCCGGAAATGACATGAAACTGAGCTCCGGATTTTTCCGCAACATGCTGTAATTTAATCAGTTCTGGTGCCATTGCCGGGGCGATGCAGACGATCTTTTCGCAGCGCAACACCAGCGCCAGGCCAAGCTGCTGGCGGGCCAGGCTCATCCCGCCGATCCGCAAAAATGCGCGCGGCGTCTGGCTGCCGCTGGCTGCCGGTTCCATCATTGTCAAAAGTGCGACCCGCAGCGTCCGTCTCCGCGCATTTTTCGGGGGGTAGGAAGCGCTTTTCTAGGGCACTGTCCGGCGGGTGCCAAGCGTTACCGGGATCAGGAGCTCAAGTCGCTTTGAATTCATCGAGAAACGCCTGAAGCCGCCGGATTACGGTCGGCTCGCCGGGTGCGGCTTCCAATGCCTCTTCCGCCAGAATCAGCAGTGTATCGGCGTGGAAACTGGCCGCCAGCCCTTTGAGGCGCATCGCTGCGATCTGCCAATTGCCATCGCAGCGCGACCGGCGCAGCAGATCGACCTGCTTTGCCAGACTGTCGCTGAAGGCATGCCGCAACTCGGCAAACAGTGCTGCGTCCTCGCCCGCCGCAGCGGCCAGGGTCGCGTCCAGTGCTCCTGCTTCATATGCCATCAAATAAGCCATAATCAGATTTGGTTAAGACGGGGTTTATCCAGCGCCAATCCGTGGTATCTGTCTGGCATGACCAGTGAAACACGCGTTGTCGCTATCGGTTCGGGTGCACAGGAAACTGCGCCCGATGAAATATTGCTTACTGTGGAGGCCGAGGCCCCGTCGACGGATGATGCCGAATGGGCCGAAGAACCGCCCCTGCCCCGGCGCGATTGGGTGGCGATTGTCCTTCCTACGCTGGCTTTTGCGGTGATCCTGAGCTGGACCGGATTGTTCGGCTGGGCAAATCGGGCGACCTTATTTTCTGGCGGCACGCTTGATCAATGGCTGGGGTGGATCCGCGATTGGTCATTGCCGGTCCTGCTGGTTGGCGTGGCCTGGCTGCTGCTGATGCGCAACAGCCGCCGTGAAGCGCAGCGATTTGGCGATGCTGCACGGCTGCTCGGGGATGAATCGATCAAGCTGGAAACCCGGCTGACCGCCGTAAACCGCGAACTAAGCCTAGCGCGTGAGTTTATCGCGTCACAGGCCCGCGATCTCGAATCGCTTGGCCGGATGGCGACCGAGCGTCTGACCCAGCACGCCGACAAACTCGATGGTCTGATCAAGGACAATGGCGCACGGCTCGATACGATCGGCTCCGTCAGTGCCTCCGCGCTCGACAATATGGAAAAACTGCGCGGCCAGCTGCCAGTCATCGCAAGCTCGGCCAAGGACGTCACCAACAATATCGCCAATGCCGGGCGGGCCGCGCATGGCCAGTTGGACAGCCTGATTGGCGGTTTCAACCGGCTCAACGATTTTGGCCAGGCGAGCGAGCGCCAGGTCACCGCGCTGCGCGCAACAATCGATCAAGCGCTGGGCGAATTTACCCGCCAGACCGAACAACTTGACGACATCACCAGCGCCCGTTTCGCCGAGCTGGCTGAACGGGGTGCAGAGTTTCGCACCCAGCTTGATGGCCACGAAGTGGAAGCGCTGGCAACGATCCGCACCCGCGCATCGGCGCTGGTCGGCGAGCTTGAACAGGTCCGCCAGACACTTGACGGGCATGAGGCGGAAAGCCTCACTTCACTGCGTGCCCGACTTGGGGCGGTCCGCGATGAAGGTGCCGCGCTGACCCGGGCACTGCGCGATGGCGAAGACCAGGCGATCAACGCATGGCGCCGCGCAATGATCCAGCTTGAAGCCGACCTCCGCGATGCCGTCGAACAGGTGAGTGTGATTGACCAGAAAACGGCTGAATCAGCGAAGAAGCGCTGGAGCACCTTGTTGAAAGTAGCCGATCAGGCTGATGCCCGGCTATCCGAACGCGACCGCCTGTTCGATGAGGGGATCGGGCAGCGCCGTGCCACTGCCGAGGCTCGCGATGCGCAATTCGTGATTCAATTCACCGAGCAGCTCGCTTCGCTCGACCAGGAAATATCAACCCGCCGGGCCGAACAGGAAGATCATTCGCGCCGGTTGATCGCGCATGGCGAGACCATTTCAACCCAGCTCGCCCACTTTGCGCAGCGGATGGGGCAGATTGCCGAGCATGGTAGCCAAGCCGAAACCGCCATTGCCACCAGCCTTTCCGCGCTGGCCGGAACCGATACCGCCATCGCAGGCCTTACCGACAACAGCGTTCGCCTGCTTGAACTGATTCAGGCCAGTGTCCAGCATAGCACTGTCGATCTGCCAACTGCGATGGCCGTGAGCGAAGGCAAGCTGGCGGAACTTGAAACCCGCGCGCTGGCGCTGCGGGACACCGTGGCCGATGCCCAGGGACGCGGCGAAGACCTGTCGAACTATGTGATTTCAAGCCACAGCGGATTAACCGCCGCGCTGGGCGAACTCGACGGCCTCCATACCGGGCTGGAACAACGGGCAGCTAGCCATGCTGCTTCGCTGCGCGACATTCGCCAATCGCTTGAAGCCGCGCAGATCGACAGCACCACCCTGGCCGAGCGCACGCAGGCAGAACTGCGCGGCGCGATCGAGGCGCTGACCAGTTCGGCGCGTGACGCGGTTGCCGGGATTGAACAGATGAGCGCCGCTTCGGTGAGTGCTCTGGCCGAACGGCTGGGCGAAGAAAGCGGCGCGGCGATCGAAAAGACCATGCGCGCACGCACCAGCGAAGCGGTCGGGCAGCTTGAGCAAGCCGCATCCCATGCTGCCGGGGTCGGCCGGGAGGCTGCAATCCAGCTCCGCGACCAGTTGACCAAGGTCGACGAACTGACCGGAAACCTTGAACGCCGGGTCGCCCAAGCCCGCGAGCGGGCCGAGGAGCATATCGACAATGATTTCTCGCGGCGCGTTGCGCTGATCAACGAATCATTGAACTCGAACGCGATTGATATCGCCAAGGCGATGTCGAGCGATGTCACCGACACCGCCTGGGCAGCCTATCTGCGCGGAGACCGGGGCGTCTTCACCCGCCGGGCTGTTCGCCTGCTCGATGCAGCAGAGGCCAAAGCGGTCGCGCAGATCTATGACAAGGACGGCGAGTTTCGCGATCACGTCAGCCGTTATATCCACGATTTCGAAGCAATGTTGCGCCAGCTGCTTTCGACCCGCGATGGCCATGCGCTGGGGGTAACGCTGCTCTCATCCGATATGGGCAAGCTCTATGTCGCGCTGGCCCAGGCTATCGAGCGGCTGCGGAACTAGTTCTTACGTCCGTCCAGATTGGGCGGTCCGCCTGTAAAATCGAGGTCTTTCGGCCCCACCCAGCCATTGATGTAGTTGGCGTAGAACAGCCCGAACAGCGCTAGTGACAGCAGCGTCGCGCGCCGGGCGATCAGGCCAGGGCGAAAATTGACCGGAGCGCTATCGGCCTGCCCCGGAATTTTCTCCACCCCAGCCTCGTCATGCGTGCGCACGCCGATGGGCAAGACGATAAAGGCACACATCACCCAGAACAGCGAATAGATCGCAAGTGCCGAAGTCCACTTCATCGCTTATACTCCGAGCATCATCACTTTGACCTGCGGCTTCTTGCCTGACCAGCGCGCGGCGGCGCGCCTGGCGGCCAGACGCGCCGCCTCGATCATCACTTTTTGGTCCTGACCGGCAGCGCCCTTCAGCTTTGTCAGTGCGGTAATTACATCACCTTCCGCTTCTGCAACAAAGTCATCATAGTCTTCATCAAGCGGCAGCCCGATCCCGGCGACTTGAACCCCGCCGTGTCCATCCAGCGCCACGATAACCACCCCGGCCTGCGCCAGGCGGCGGCGCATGACCATTGCTTCACCGTCTGCGGGCGTGATGACATCACCATCAAGCAGCAGGCGGCCGTTGCGGACCTCGGTGATCTTGCCCGGCTTGCCGGGGGCGAGCCGCACCAGATCGCCGTTTTTCTGGAACAAGGTTTTGGGAATACCGCACGCCGCGCCAAGCCTCGCCTGCTCTTTCATGTGGCGGATTTCACCATGCACCGGAACCAGAATATCGGGTCTGATCCAACTATAAAGTGCTTCCAGCTCAGGCCTGCCGGGATGGCCGGAAACATGGATATAGCTCTGCCGGTCAGTCACGATGGTGATGTCCTGCAAGGCCAAGCGGTTCTGGATCCGGCCGATGGCCACTTCATTGCCGGGTATCTGGCGGCTGGAAAACAGCACCACGTCGCCGGCCTCGAGTTTAATCTGATGGTTGCCCTGCGAAATTCGCGACAGCGCGGCACGATCCTCGCCCTGCCCGCCGGTCGCCATGATCAGCACCTGGCCGCGCGGCAAGTTCATCGCCGTATCAAAATCAACGATGTCCGGCAGACTTTTGAGATAGCCGCTGGCCTTGCCGGTTGCAATGATCCGGTCGAGCGAACGCCCGGCTACGCACAGTTTGCGCCCGCTCTCCCGCGCAACATTGCCCAGGGTCTGAAGCCGTGCAACATTCGAGGCAAAGGTGGTGACCAGCACGCGTTTGCCCTTGTGCTTGGCCACTTCTGCCAGCAGCCCGCGATACACATCGCCTTCCGATCCTGAAGCTTCAGGATTTAACACATTGGTCGAATCGCAGACCAGCGCGAGCACGCCGTCATCGCCAATCGCGGTCAGCTCAGCTTGAGTCGTGGGAACACCGATCAGCGGCTCGGCATCCAGCTTCCAGTCACCGGTGTGGAAGATATTGCCATAGGGCGTGTCGATCAGCAGGCCATTGCCCTCGGCAATCGAGTGCGCCAAGGGCACATAACGGATCCCGAACGGGCCAAGCTCAAACCGATCGAGGTGATCGATCACCTTGAGCTTGATCTCCTTGGCGATCCCGGCCTCGTCCAGCTTGTTTTGCACCTGCCGCGCCGTGAACGGCGTTGCATACAGCGGCACACCGAGTTCCTGCGCAAAATAGGGCACTGCGCCGATGTGGTCTTCATGGGCATGAGTCAGGACTATGCCGATAAGGTCCTTGGCCCGCTCCTCGATGAATTCGAGATCGGCAAAAACCAGCTCAACCCCGGGATATTCATTACCGCTGAAGGTCATGCCCAGATCGACCATCAGCCATTTGCCATCGCAGCCATAAAGATTGACGTTCATGCCAATCTCGCCCGAGCCGCCAAGCGCACAAAACAGCAGT
This sequence comes from Novosphingobium sp., assembly GCA_031372185.1. Taxonomy (GTDB): domain Bacteria; phylum Pseudomonadota; class Alphaproteobacteria; order Sphingomonadales; family Sphingomonadaceae; genus Novosphingobium. Next base: position 17,508 of record JANMKT010000088.1, on the reverse strand, counting down.
TCCTTACCAGGCTTCTGAGTTTTGTTCACTGAGCTGCCGCCCGCTGCGCGAGCAATGCCAAGCCATCCAGCGTCAGGTCGTTATCAACTGCATCGAAAATATCGGTGTGTTCGTGAAACAGCACGGCCAGTCCGCCAGTGGCGATTACCTTGGCCGGGCGGCCAATCTCTGCCCGCATCCGGGCGATCAGGCCCTCCATCATCGCGACATAACCCCAGAAAACGCCAATCAACATCTGATCCTCGGTGTTGCGCCCGATCACGCTGGTGTTGCGTGGGGCCTCAATCGCGATCCGCGGCAGCTTGGCAGTATTGCCAACCAGCGCATCGAGCGACAAATTGATGCCCGGGGCGATAATCCCGCCCTTGTAGGCACCGTTGAAATCAACCGCATCGAAAGTGGTAGCCGTCCCGAAATCGACCACGATCAGATCGCCGGGATATTTGGCATGCGCCGCGATTGTATTGACCGCACGGTCAGCCCCCAGTGAGCGCGGCTCATCGACATCGATGTCGATGGCGTAATCGGCCGGTGCGAGCCCGGCGACAAGGGGCTCGTGCCCGAAATATTTGGAGACCAGTACACTAAGGTTGTGAAGCGCGCGCGGCACCACGGTTGCGATGATGGTGCGGCTGACATCCTCACGCTTGAACCCCTCGATAGTCAGGAGCTGCATCAGCCAGACCGCATATTCATCACCCGTGCGGCGCGGATCGGTGGCGATCCGCCAGCGCGCCTTGATGGCAAGCCCATCAAACAGCGCGAAAACGACATTCGTATTGCCGACATCGATGGCGAGCAGCATGGTTCCCAGTCCCGTTTCAGTTGCTGTCTGCAAGGCGTATTTCGCCCGCGTGGATGACATGGCACGTTCCGTCCGCCAAGCGAAGTTGCAAGGCACCATCATCGGTCAAACCGGCAAAGTAACCGGTCGGTCGATCAGCGCCCAGATCACCGACCAGCAGCGGCGTGCCTATCGGGTGCCCGGCGGCGAGCCAGCGGACGATCACCGGCCCCAGCCCATAGCTGCGCCAACGCTCAAGTTCGATGGCAAACTGCCGCGCCAGATCAGCGGCGAATTGATCCCGATCGGGCGCGGGGCCGAAGGAGGACAGCGCAATGGTCGCGCGGCCGGGCAATTGCGGGGCCGCTGCCAGATTGACCCCGATGCCGATGATCACCCGGTCATTCACCCGCTCCAGCAGGATCCCGGCCAGCTTGGCTGATCCGATCATCACATCATTGGGCCATTTGAGCATCGCGCGCTGCAGGGGCGGCAGACGGTTGGTCACCACCTCATGCACCGCCAGCCCCGCCAGCAGCGCCAGCGTGCCGGGCGGCGGATCACCCGGACTGAGCATGACCAGGGTGGAGCCCATGAAATTGCCCGCACCATCAAACCAGCGGCGGCCCTGGCGTCCGCGGCCGGCAGATTGCCGATCCGCAATCAGCCAGCAGTTTTCGCCGATCTGCTCACCCGCCGCGAGCCGGGCCGAGAGATCGGCGTTGGTCGATCCGGTCAGGTGGACAGTTTCAATCAAACCGGGAAATTCAGGCAAAGTGGAACAGGGCAATCGCCGCTGCTTCGGCCAGTTCACCCAGTGGCTTGGTCAGCAGATAGCCAAGCGGCGAAATAAACAGCGCGGAGAGTGCCAGCAGCGCCTGATGCGCCAAATCGCTGCGCCCAACCACCTTGTTCACCGGTTCGTCAAAATACATGATCTTGACCACTTTCAGGTAATAGAACGCACCGATCACCGAGGCGGCGATACCGATTGCCGCCAGCGGCACGAGGCCAGCCTGAACCGCCGCCTGAAACACCACGAACTTGCCCCAGAATCCGAACAGCGGGGGAATTCCGGCGAGGCTGAACATGATCATGGCGAGGCAGGCGGCGAGGACCTTGCGGTGCCGCGACAGCCCGGCAAGATCGGCAATGTCCTCGACCGGAACGCCGTCTGCATCCTTGAGCATCAGCACGGCGACAAATCCGCCGACGGTCATGGCCACATAGATCGCGAGGTAAACCAGCATTGCCGCTGCGCCCTGGGGCGTCGCTGCAGCCAGGCCGATCAGCACAAACCCGACATTGTTGATCGACGAATAGGCCAGCAAACGCTTGATGTTCTTCTGCCCGATCGCTCCCAGCGCGCCGACCACGATCGAAGCCAAGGCCGCGAAAATCACGATCTGCTGCCACGCCGCAGCCTGCCCGGCGAACGCCACCAGCGTAACCCGCATGGTCAGCGCCAGCGCCGCCACCTTGGGCGCCGAGGCGAAGAACATGGTGACCGGGGTGGGCGCACCTTCATAAACGTCGGGCGTCCACATATGGAACGGCACTGCGCTGATCTTGAACGCGAGGCCCGCCAGCATGAACACGATCCCGAACAATGCGCCGCTTGAACGCCCCGCGTCGAGCGCGTGATTTATCCCGGAAAAGCTGGTCGTTCCGGTGAAGCCATAGGTCAGGCTCATCCCGAACAGCAGGATCCCGCTAGCCAGCGCGCCCAGCACGAAATATTTGAGGCCCGCTTCGGCCGAACGCTCATCGCTGCGCAGGAATGCCGCAAGGACATAGGCGGCGAGCGAGTTGAGTTCGAGCCCGATATACAGCGTGATCAGATCGGTCGCCGAAACCATCATTCCCATGCCAAGCGCGGCGAACAGGATCAGAATCGGATATTCGCTGCGCATCGCCTTGACCCGGTCAAAGAACGCGGGCGCAACAATCAGCGCGGCACCGGCCGCGGCATAGATCAGCAGCTTGGCAAAGCTGGCGAAAGCGTCGGCGCGGTACTGTCCGAAGAAGGCCGAGGTTTCCGGCCCCATAGCACCGCTGCACAGCGCAGGCGCGACGAGGAAAGCACAAGCGGCCAGCACCGCCACCGAGGCAATGCTGATCGCCCGGGCCGCCTTGTCACCCGCCCATGCGGCAACCAGCAGCAGGACGAGCCCTGAAATGCTGAGCAGCTCTTCGGGCGCGATCAGACGCAGTGACTGGCCCCAGTCCATCAGTGCGCTCCCTCATCTGCTGCAGCTTCGATTTTCCTGGGCTCCCCTGGTTTGAGCCTTGCATCGCCCATGGGTCGCGCCCGCGCTAGCCGGGCATCGAGCGCGGCAATATCGCTGCGCATCGGGGCGAGGAAGCTTTCGGGATAGACCCCCATCCACAACACTACGGCGGCGAGCGATGCCATCATCGCCCATTCGCGGGGGTCGAGATCGCGCATCGCGGCGGCATCGGCGTTTTTCTGTCCGCCGAAGAACACCCGCGCGTAAAGATACAGCATATAAGCTGCGCCCAGAATGATTCCGGTGGTGCAGACCAGCGTTACCCAGCTGGAAACCTGATAGATCCCGGCCAGGCTGAGGAATTCTCCGACAAAGCCGCTGGTGCCGGGCAGGCCGACCGAGGCCATGGTGAAGACCATGAAGAACAGCGCATATTGCGGCATGTTGATTGCAAGCCCGCCGTAACGATCGATCTCGCGGGTGTGCAACCGGTCATAGATAACCCCGACGCCGAGGAACAACGCCCCCGCGACCAGCCCGTGGCTGAGCATGACGATCATCGTGCCTTCCAGCCCCTGCACATTGAACGCAAACAGCCCGACCGTGACGATCCCCATATGGGCGACGGATGAATAGGCGATCAGCTTTTTCATGTCCTGCTGCACCAGCGCGACCAGCGAAGTGTAAACCACTGCAATCATCGACAGTGCGAAAATCAACCAGGCAAATTGCGCCGAGGCTTCGGGGAACATCGGCAGCGAGAACCGGATGAACCCATAACCGCCCATCTTGAGCAGCACACCGGCGAGGATCACCGAGCCAGCAGTCGGCGCCTGGACATGGGCATCGGGCAACCAGGTATGGACCGGCCACATCGGCATCTTGACCGCAAAGCTGGCGAAGAACGCCAGCCACAGCCATTGCTGCGCCTCAGGGGTAAAATCATAACCCATCAGCGTCGGGATATCGGTGGTGCCGGTCTCGTTCACCATCCACAGCATCGCGATCAGCATCAGCACCGAGCCGAGCAGCGTGTAGAGGAAGAATTTATAACTGGCGTAGATCCGGTCCGCCCCGCCCCAGATCCCGATGATCAGATACATCGGGATCAGGCCGGCCTCGAAGAAAATATAGAACAGAAACAGATCTTGCGCGGTGAACACGCCGATCATCAGCGTTTCCATCAGCAGGAACGCCGCCATATACTCGCCGACGCGGGTTTGAATCGAGTTCCAGCTGGCGCCGATGCAGATCGGCATCAGGAACACCGACAGCATGATCAGCATCAGCGCGATGCCATCGATCCCCAGCGCCCAGTTGAACCCGGCGAACAGCGGCAGATTCTCGGCAAACTGCCACTGCGCGCCGCCGATGTCGTAGTTGGCCCAGAGCAATATGCCGAGTGCGAAATCGATCAGTGTGGCCACCAGCGCAATCATTCGCGCCGTCTTTGCTTCAGCAAACAAACAGGCGAACGCGCCGATCAACGGCACGAGCAGCATGGCCGTGAGGATGGGAAAGCCGTTCATATTCAACGCACCATCACCCAACTGATTGCTGCCACCAGGCCCATCAACATGACCAGCGCATAGCTATAGAGGTATCCCGACTGGATCCGCTGCGCATAGCCAGAGCCAAGCGAAACCAGCCTGGCCGCGCCGTCTGGACCAAACCGGTCAATGATCCCGATATCGCCCAGCTTCCAGAACTGCCGACCAAGCCAGAACGCCGGACGGACGAAGATCAGGTCATACAGCTCGTCGAAATACCATTTGTTATAGAGGAAGCGGTGCAGCACCGTGAACTGCTCGACGAAAATCGCCGGGAAGCGCGGATTGCGGATATAGGCATACCAGGCGATCAGCAGTCCGGTCAGCATCACTGCGAATGGCGCCCATTTTACCCACAGCGGCACTTCGTGCATCGCGTGGATCAAATGCTCATCGTAGAAGATACTGCCGTTCCAGAAGGCCGCCTGATTGATGAAGGCTTCGTGGAACCCGAACCCGGCGAGAACCGCGCCTAGGCTCAGCCCGCCGAGCGGCACCAGCATCGACAGCGGGCTTTCATGCGGATGATATCCAGCAGTGCCAGTTGCCGCATGACCGTGACCATTGTGCGCAGTTTCCTCGTCAGGAGTTTCGTGGTGTCCATGAACCGCGTGTTGAATATGCTCCGAGCCAGCCCAGCGGGGCTTGCCCCAGAAGGTCAGGAACATCAGCCGCCAGCTGTAGAAGCTGGTCAGCAGCGCGGCGAAAATGCCGACATAGAACGCAAATGTCCCCATTTCGGTCCCGCCCGCATAGGCCGCCTCAAGGATCGAATCCTTCGAATAGAACCCGGCAAACCCGAATACATCGACCACGCCGACCCCGGTAATCGCCAGCGTTCCGGCCATCATCGCCCAGAAGGTCAGCGGGATTTCTTTCCGCAATGCGCCATAGTGCCGCATATCCTGCTCGTGGTGCATCGCATGGATGACCGAACCCGCGCCCAAGAACAGCAACGCCTTGAAAAAGGCATGGGTGAACAGATGGAACATCGCCGCGCCGTAGGCGCCAACGCCCGCCGCAAAGAACATATAGCCCAGCTGCGAGCAGGTGGAATAAGCGATCACCCGCTTGATATCCCACTGCGTGGTACCAACTGTCGCCGCGAAGAAACAGGTCGCCGCACCGACGAAAGTAACCACGCCCATCGCAATCGGGCTGGTCTGGAACATCGGGGACAAGCGGCAGACCATGAACACCCCCGCCGTCACCATAGTTGCGGCATGGATCAGCGCAGATACGGGCGTTGGGCCTTCCATCGCATCGGGCAGCCAGGTGTGGAGGCCCAACTGCGCCGATTTGCCGCAAGCGCCGATGAACAGCAAAATGCACAGCACGGCCATTGTATCGAGCCGGTAGCCAAGGAAGCCGATCGTGCTTCCCGCCATGCCCGGCGCGGCACTGAGTATCTCGGGGATTGAAACCGTCTGGAACACCAGATAAGTCCCGAAAATCCCCAGCATAAAGCCAAGATCGCCGACCCGGTTGACCACAAAGGCCTTGATCGCGGCGGCGCTGGCAGAGGGCTTTCTGAACCAGAAGCCGATCAACAGGTAAGAGGCCAGGCCCACCCCTTCCCAGCCGAAGAACATCTGGACCAAATTATCGGCGGTTACCAGCATCAGCATCGCAAAGGTAAACAGCGAAAGATATGCGAAAAATCGTGGCTGATCCGGATCTTCCTCCATATAGCCCCAGCTATACAGATGAACGAGCGCAGAAACAGTTGTGACCACCACCAGCATCACTGCGGTTAGCGCATCGACACGCAGTGCCCAGTCGAAGGTCAGATTGCCGGATTGAACCCAGTGAAGCACCGGAGTGACGCTCGACTGCGCAGTGCCGCCAACGAATGACAAGAAAATCGGCCAGCTAAGCGCGCAGGCGGTGAACAGCGCGCCGGTGGTCAGCAGCTTGGCAATTGTATTGCCCAGCATCCGATTGCCAAGCCCTGCGATAATCGCGGCAAGCAGCGGCAGGAAGACGATGAACAGGATCGGGTTCAAAAGACTTATCCCTTCATCCGGTTGACATCATCAACCGCAATTGTGCCGCGGCCGCGGAAATAGATCACCAAAATGGCCAGGCCAATCGCCGCTTCACCCGCCGCCACGGTCAGCACGAACATGGCGAAAATCTGGCCGGTCAGGTCATGCAGAAACGCACTGAAGGCAACGAGGTTGATGTTAACCGCCAGCAGGATCAGCTCAATCGCCATCAGGATGATGATCACGTTCTTGCGGTTGAGGAAAATCCCCAAAACGCCCAGCATAAACAGGATCGAGCTGACCACGACATAATGTTCGATGCCGATCATGGGTGCCGCGCTCCCCTTACTTCGTCATCCTGAACTCGTTTCAGGACCCATTTCACCCAACCTCCAGCTCCGAATGGAAGGCACACTGGGCCCTGAAACAAGTTCAGGGTGACGGGTGTTTGGTGGGTGGGGTCAGAGCCGTTCACAGCACCACCCCCGCGCCCACTTCCGGCGTCACATTGCGCGTCGCATCCTGCGGCCTGCGTTGATTCTGCCGTGAGATATTCTGCCCGCGCGTGCCGCTGCGTTGGCGATGCGTCAGCACGATCGCGCCGATCATCGCCACCAGCAGGATGATCCCCGCCGCTTCGAACAGGAACAGATAGCGGCTATACAGCAGCGCGCCGATTGCCTCGGTGTTGCTAACGCCAGCTGCGGTTACGGCGGTCCCATCCGGCGTACCCAGTTTCAGGCTACCGGCCTGCTGCGCGCCGATCCCGAACACCAGCTCACCCAGCAAGACCAGCGCGAGCAAAATGCCCAGCGGGAAGTTCTTGACAAACCCGGCGCGCAATTCGGAAAAATCGATGTCGAGCATCATCACCACGAACAGGAACAGCACCGCGACCGCGCCGACATAGACGATCACCAGCAGCATCGCGATGAACTCTGCTCCGACCAGCACCATCAAGCCCGCGGCATTGAAGAACGCCATGATCAGCCACAGCACCGAATGAACCGGATTGCGCGACATGATGGTGAGCACCGCAGAGGCGATCACCAGCGCAGCGAACAGGTAAAAGGCGAAGACTTGGATCACGCGCGCCCCCTAGCGATACGGCGCATCGGCTTCAAGGTTAGCGGCCAGTGCCCGCTCCCACTTGTCCCCGTTCGCCAGTAGCTTGGCCTTGTCGTACAGCAGTTCTTCGCGCGTTTCGGTGGCATATTCGAAGTTCGGGCCCTCGACGATCGCATCGACCGGGCAGGCTTCCTGGCAGAAACCGCAATAGATGCATTTGGTCATGTCGATGTCGTAGCGGGTGGTGCGGCGCGAACCGTCCTCACGCGGTTCGGCCTCGATGGTGATCGCCTGCGCCGGGCAAACCGCCTCGCACAGCTTGCAGGCAATGCAGCGTTCCTCGCCATTGGCATAGCGCCGCAGCGCATGCTCACCGCGGAACCGCGGCGACAGCGGGTTCTTCTCGAACGGATAGTTGATCGTCGCCTTGGGCTTGAAGAAATACTGCAAGGTCAGCCAGTGGGCCTTGACGAACTCCCACAGGGTGAAGCTCTTGATGAGGTGGGCAATCATGTCGCAATTCCTGACTGTTTACAGCTCAAACCGTAACGCGTCTCATATTGCTGCCCCACTCTCTTTTTTTCCCAGTCAAAAACAACCAAATCCAACAGGATTTCCGGTTCTTTCGATTTCCAAGAAAACATGGCGCTCGTTTTGTAGCCACCGGCACGAAGAATATATTGCTGGTGAATATAGTATGGATTTTTATCTGCATCTGCCTGGCTGTAATAATCGTTATTTTCGACTTTTTCCTGTCCGTCTAGCACCTGCTCCGGCAACGAAATTTGCCCCACGACCTTAACTATCGAAAACCTTTTTTTTGCCGAAGAGTGCTCGCTCGCATGACTTACGACGAAATCAAGCGAATAGCTTTCGGCGAGACCGACTGAACTGCAATGCCAAGAGCTCTCGTAAGCCAACCGCTCCGCCCCAGGGAGAACAGTTGCCGCCGCGCTGGCTGCCATCAAACCGATTGCAATCACGCCCCATACCTCGTCAGCATCAGATACCCACTCACCAGCACCACAAAGCCCAGCGACACCGGCAGAAACACCTTCCAGCCCAGCCGCATCAGCTGGTCATAGCGATAGCGCGGGACGGTCGCCTTGACCCAGCTGAAGATGAAGAAGAAGAACAGGATCTTGCCGAACAACCAGATCCAGCCCGGGATCCAGTAGAGCGGGGCCCAGTCGAGCGGCGGCAGATAGCCGCCCCAGAACAGCGTGGCGTTGAGCGTGCACATCAGCAGCACATTGGCATATTCGCCCAGCCAGTAGAGCGCGAAGCTCATCGAGGAATATTCGGTCTGGTAGCCGGCCACCAGCTCGCTCTCCGCCTCGGTCAGATCGAACGGCGCGCGAGCGGTTTCGGCGAGACTCGAGATCAGGAACATCACCCACAGCGGGAACAGCAGCGGATTGGCGACGAAGCCGTTGATGATCCAGACATGCGATTTCTGCGCCTCGACAATCGCGCCCAGATTGAACGATCCCGCCCACAGCACAACGCAGATCAGGATGAAGCCAATCGAGACTTCGTAAGAGATCATCTGAGCAGCCGCGCGCATCGCGCTGAAAAACGGGTATTTTGAGTTAGACGCCCAACCCGCAATCACCACGCCGTAAACGCCCAGCGACGAGATTGCGAGGACGTAGAGCAGCCCGACATTGATATCTGCCAGTACCGCGCCCGAATTGAACGGGATCACCGCCCAGGCGATCAGCGCGACGGTGAAAGTGATGATCGGCGCGATCAGGAACAGGCCCTTATTCGCCGCGCTCGGGATGATGGTTTCCTGCAGGAAAACCTTGAGGCCGTCGGCAAAGCTTTGCAGCAGCCCCCACGGCCCGACCACATTCGGCCCCCGCCGCAGCGCCATCGCCGCCCAGATTTTCCGGTCGGCGTAAATGATCATCGCGACGCTCAGCATCAGCGGCAGCGCGATCAGCAGGATGCCGGTGATGGTGGCGATGCCCCAGGCGACTTCGTAGGTCAGGCCCCAGCTCTGGAAGAGTTCGGTCACTTGCGTCCCTCCCGTCGTCCCCGGCTCGACCGGGGACCGCTGGCCTCCGGACGCGAGCTTGCATCAATGAGGCCAGCGGTCCCCGCTTTCGCGGGGACGACGGAGTTAAATCTACTCATTCCGCCGCCTCCGCAAACTCTTCGCCGTGGAGCAGTTCGCCCGAACAACGCTGCATCGTCTCGCTGGCGCGGGCGATCGGGTTGGTGAGGTAGAAGTCTCTGATCGGGTAGGCTTCGATCACGCCGGAAGCCTTGGCCTTCACCGACTTGGGAAGCACGCCATAATCGGCCAGCCCTTCAACCCCCAGCGCCGGAACCGCCTTCACCATCGCGCCACGCAATTCGGCAAAGCTGTCGAACCCGACCGAAACCCCCAGCGCATCGGCCAGCGCCCGCAGGATCGTCCAGTCCTCGCGCGCGTCCCCGGGGGCAAACACCGCTTGGTCGGCAAACTGGACCCGGCCTTCGGTGTTCACATAGGTTCCGGCCTTTTCGGTATAGGCGGCGGCGGGCAGGATGATGTCGGCGGCGTGCGCCGCCTTGTCGCCATGATGGCCGATGTAAACCACTGTGGAATAAGCAAACTTGGTGTAATCCACCTCGTCCGCGCCAAGCGACAGCAGCAGCTTGGGCTTGGCCGCAGCGATCTCGCCAATGCCGCCCTGTTGCGCATAGCCGAGCATCAGTCCGCCCATCCGGCTCGCAGCCATGTGGAGCACGTTGAAGCCGTTCCAGCCCTCACGAACCAGCTTGAACTTGTCCGCCAGCGCAAGGCACGCACCCAGCGCACCCTTGCCCAGCCCTGCCCCGCCGAGGATCAGCGCCGGACGATGGGCGTTCTTGAAGGCGTCAGTCAGCGTGTCAGGCAACTTGTCCAAAACCGCCAGATCAGGCCCAAGGAAAGTGGTCGGAAAAGTCGTCTCCCACTCCGGCCCGACCACGAACACCTTGGCTCCGCGCTTGACTGCCTTGCGCAGCCGAACGTGGACCAGCGGCGCTTCCCAGCGGATGTGACTGCCGACAATCAGGATCGCATCGGCGGTTTCAATGCCTGACAGCGTAGAGTTGAAGTTCACCGCGGCGAGGTTCGAACAATCATAGTCGAGGCCCGTCTGGCGGCCTTCGAGCAGCTTCGATCCCAGCGCGCCGACCAATGCCTTAGCGGCGAACATCGTTTCGCAATCGAGCATATCGCCCGCAATCGCAGCCACGCTCTTGCCGGGCTTGACCTTGGCAATCGCCGCAAATGCCTCGTCCCAACTGGCCGCAACCAATCTGCCGTTCTTGCGCAGCCACGGCTTGTCGAGGCGGCGCCGCGTCAGCCCGTCAACCTGATAGCGGCCCTTGTCGGACAGCCATTCCTCGTTCACGTCATCATTGATCCGCGGCAGGATCCGCAGCGCCTCACGCCCCCGGCTGTCGATCCGGATGTTGGCACCAACCGCGTCGGACACGTCGATCCCCAGCGTTTTTTTCAACTCCCAGGGCCGCGCCTCGAAGGCATAGGGCTTAGACGTCAGCGCGCCGACCGGGCACAGATCGATCACATTGGCCGAAAGTTCATGCTTGGCGGCATGTTCGAGATAGGTGGTGATCTGCATGTCCTCGCCGCGATAGAGCGCGCCGATTTCGTCCACCCCGGCGATTTCTTCGGAGAAACGCACGCAGCGGGTGCAGTGGATGCAGCGGGTCATCGTGGTCTTGATCAGCGGACCCATGTATTTTTCGGTGACGGCGCGCTTGTTCTCGTCATAGCGACTGGCGCCCCGGCCATAGGCGACCGATTGATCCTGCAAATCGCACTCGCCGCCCTGATCGCAGATCGGGCAATCGAGCGGGTGGTTGATCAGGAGAAACTCCATCACCCCTTCGCGAGCCAGCTTGACCATCGGGCTGTCGGTGCTGATCATTTGACCCTCGGCAGCAGGCAGTGCGCACGAAGCCTGCGGCTTGGGCGGGCCTGGTTTGACCTCGACCAGACACATCCGGCAATTGCCCGCGATGCTGAGCCGCTCGTGGTAGCAAAAGCGCGGGATTTCCTTGCCCGCAAGCTCACAGGCCTGCAGGACGGTAGCGCCCTGCGGAACTTCGAGTTCGATGCCGTCGACGGTTACCTTAGGCATAACAAGCTCCGTCATGCTGAACTTGTTTCAGCACCCATCGTGCCACGCCTCCGGTGGCCCGCGTTGTGAGCGCAACGGCACCATCATTCCGCCCCACGGAGCATCGGCGCATCGGGAGAAATGGGCCCTGAAACGAGTTCAGGGTGACAGGGTTGGTGGGTGGGGTCTGGGTCATTCCGCCGCCTCCCGCACATTTTCCGCGATCCGGCGTTCCAGCTCGGGCCGGAAGTGCTTGATCAGTCCCTGGATCGGCCAGGCCGCTGCATCGCCCAGCGCGCAGATGGTGTGGCCTTCAACCTGCTTGGTGACTTGCTGGAGCATGTCGATCTCGCTCACATCGGCATCGCCGGTGCGCAGGCGTTCCATCATCCGCCACATCCAGCCGGTGCCTTCGCGGCAGGGGGTGCATTGGCCGCAGCTTTCGTGTTTGTAGAAATAGCTGATCCGCGAAATGGCGCGAACGATGTCGGTGGACTTGTCCATGACGATAACCGCCGCTGTGCCAAGGCCCGAGCCGACTGCCTTGAGGCCGTCAAAATCCATCGGCGCGTCCCAGATTTCGGCGGCTGGCACCAGCGGCACCGAAGAACCGCCGGGGATCACGGCGAGCAGATTATCCTTGCCCCCGGTGATCCCGCCGCAATGCTTTTCGATCAGTTCGCTGAACGGGATCGACATTGATTCCTCGACCACGCAGGGCTTGTTCACATGCCCGCTGATCTGGAACAGCTTGGTGCCCTTGTTGCCCTCACGCCCGAACGAGCTGAACCACGAAGCCCCGCGCCGCAGGATCGTGGGGGCGACCGCGATGCTTTCCACGTTATTCACCGTGGTCGGGCAGCCATAAAGCCCAGCGCCTGCCGGGAACGGCGGTTTCAGACGGGGCTGGCCTTTCTTGCCCTCAAGGCTTTCGATCATCGCGGTTTCTTCGCCGCAGATGTAAGCGCCGGCGCCGCGATGCACGAACACATCAAAATCATAGCCCGATTTGCAGGCGTTCTTGCCGATCAGGCCCGCGTCATAGGCTTCCTGCACGGCGGCAAACAGCACCTCGGCCTCGCGGATATATTCGCCGCGAATGTAGATATAGGCGGCGCGCGCGCGCATCGCGTAACCGGCCAGCAGCGCGCCTTCGATCAGCTTGTGCGGATCGTGGCGGATGATCTCGCGGTCCTTGCAACTGCCGGGCTCGCTCTCATCGGCGTTGATGACCAGAAAGCTCGGGCGATCCTCGCGCGGTTCCTTGGGCATGAACGACCATTTGAGGCCGGTCGGGAACCCCGCCCCGCCGCGCCCGCGCAAGGCACTCGCCTTGATCTCGTCAATAATCGCATCCTGCCCCTTGGCCATCAGCGCCCTGGTATCATCCCAATCGCCGCGCTTGCGTGCAGCAGCCAGGGTCCACGGCTGGTAGCCATAGAGATTGGTGAAGATGCGGTCTTTGTCGGAAAGGCTCATGCTGTGCCTCCAATGATTTCACGCGGAGGCGCGGAGACGCGGAGGCAGAAAGTAAGAGCTGATTCACACGAAGACACGAAGACACGAAGATACTGTGTTTGCGGCGAAGCCGACTTCAATTCCGACCGCTGTGCAAACGGCGAAGTCGAGACACGAGAGAATGCCTGCGGCGCAGAACGACCGCTTCGTGTCTTCGTGTCTTCGTGTGAGAAAAATCCTTCGACCTTTCTCCGCGTCTCCGCGCCTCCGCGTGAAAAAATGCCCATCACCATTCCCCCCGGTAATCGGTATTGGCCTTGACCATCTTCTTCAGCGTGGTCGGTCCGCCGAGCGGTTCGACGGTATGCCGCCCCTTGATCTGGGTGCCGGTCTTGGGCTGTTTGCCCGCTGCCAGTTCGTCAAGAATGCGGGTCATGTCCGCTGCGGTCAGATCCTCGTAATTGTCGTCGTTGATCTGGACCATCGGCGCGGAGCTGCAATTGCCCATGCATTCGACTTCGGTGAGGGTGAACAGCCCGTCATCGGTGGTGTGACCCTTGCTCATGCCCTTGGCCTTGCAGGCGGCCATGATGTCGTCACTGCCGCGCAACATGCAGGGCGTTGTCCCGCACACCTGGACGTGGAATTTGCCTACGGGAACAAGGTTATACATGAAATAGAAGGTTGCGACCTCAACCACGCGGATCACCGGCATGGCGAGCTGCGCTGCGACGAATTCCATCACCACCAGCGGCAACCACCCTTGCGTATTGGTCTCCGCGCCAACCTGACGCTGGGCCAGATCGAGCAGCGGCATCACGGCTGAGCGTTGCCGCCCGGCGGGATAGCGGGCGATGATTGCCTTGGCCTGCTTGGCGTTGTCCGTGGTCCACGCAAAGCTGCCCCAGCGGGCGCGCAGTTCAGGAGTATCGGGTTCGAGATGACGGTTAGCCATTCTTCTTGCCGCCGAACTGAAGAATTAGAATTGGAACAATCAGATAGAGCAAAACAACCCCTATGCCGATACCGCCAGCCATGTTGATGGGTGACCTGACAAAATGCCGCAGCAAGAAATAATCGAGAGCCAGGGCGAACAGCCCAATGATCGCGCCGCCAATTGCCTTTGATGGAAGGTCGTCTTTCACCGGTCACACTCCCCAAATACAACATCAATCGCCCCGATAATCGCGGTCACATCGGGCAACATGTGGCCCCGGCTCATAAAATCCATCGCCTGCAAATGCGAAAACGCGGTCGGGCGGATCTTGCAGCGGTAGGGCTTGTTGCTGCCGTCGCTGACTAGATAAACGCCGAATTCGCCCTTGGGGCTTTCGGTGGCGACGTAAACTTCACCGGCCGGAACGTGGAAGCCTTCGGTATAGAGCTTGAAGTGATGGATCAGCGCCTCCATCGATTGCTTCATCTCGGCGCGCTTGGGCGGCACGACCTTGCGATCATCCGAGGCAATCGGGCCTTGAGGCATTTCGGCCAGACACTGTTTCATGATCTTGGCGGATTGCCGCACTTCCTCAACCCGGACCATGAACCGGTCATAGCAATCGCCGCGCGTTCCCACCGGAATCTCGAAGTCCATCTTCGCGTAAACATCATAGGGCTGGCTCTTGCGCAGATCCCACGCGATCCCGCTGCCGCGGATCATCGGGCCGGAAAAGCCCCAGCGCACCGCATCATCCTTGCTGACAATCGCGATATCGACATTGCGCTGCTTGAAAATGCGGTTGTCGACCACCAGGCTCATCGCGTCTTCGAACAGCCTCGGCAGGCGGGTGTCGAGCCATTCGCCGATATCGACCAGCAGCTTTTCGGGCACATCCTGATGGACCCCGCCGGGGCGGAACCAGGCCGCGTGCATCCGTGCACCGGACGCGCGTTCGAAGAAGTTGAGGCAATCCTCGCGGATTTCGAACATCCACAGGTTTGGCGTCATTGCGCCGACGTCCATCACGTGGCTGCCCAGGTTGAGCATGTGGTTGCAGATGCGGGTCAGCTCGGCGAACAGCACCCGCAAATATTGCGCGCGGATCGGCACCGCGAGGTTGAGCAGTTTCTCGATGGCGAGAACGTATGAGTGCTCCATCGCCAGCGGGCTGCAGTAATCGAGCCGGTCAAAATAGGGCAGCGCCTGCAAATAGGTCTTGTGCTCGATCAGCTTTTCGGTGCCGCGATGGAGCAGGCCGACGTGCGGATCGATCCGCTCGATAATCTCGCCGTCCAGCTCCATCACCATCCGCAGCACGCCATGCGCGGCGGGATGCTGCGGGCCGAAGTTGATCGTGTAGTTGGAGATGACCTCGTCGCCGGTGGTGGGCGAGGCTTCGAGGGAGACGCTCATAGGACACCCCCGATCACACCCATAACACCGTCACCCTGAACTTGTTTCAGGGCCCATTTCTCCCCACGTCCGGCATTCTCCGCAGGCGCGATGGTTCCTGAAACAAGTTCAGGATGACGAAACAAGGGAAGAGGGGAAGTGAAGGTCATGCCTTTGTTCCCTTTGATTTCTTTGTCACGACCTTCTTGGCGGCGGGAGCCTTCTTCGGCTTGACCGCAACCGGCGCAACCGGCGCAGGCGGCGACGCAGCCTTCTCATCGCCCGGAAGCACATAATCGGCGCCTTCCCAAGGGCTCATGAAATCGAACTGGCGCAAATCCTGAGCCAGCTGGACCGGCTCGTAAACCACGCGCTGGTCTTCCTCGGAATAGCGCAGCTCAACGTAGCCGGTCAGCGGGAAATCCTTGCGGAACGGATGCCCTTCAAAGCCGTAATCGGTGAGGATCCGGCGCAAATCCGGGTTGCCATCAAAGATCACGCCATACATGTCGAACACCTCGCGTTCGAGCCAGCCTGCGACCGGCCACAGCGTCGTGACGGTTGGCACCGGCGTATCTTCGGCGGCGTTCACCTTGACCATGATGCGATGGTTCTTGGTCAGCGAGAGCAGGCAATAGACCACCTCGAACCGCTCGGCCCGGTCAGGGTAATCGACGCCGGCGATCTCCATCAGCTGCTGGTATTCGTGATCGTCGCGCAGCAGGCGCAGCGCATGCGCAATCTCGCCGCGCGCGACAGTCAGCGAAATTTCGCCATGCTCTTGCTTGGCCAAGACGAGCTTGTCGCCCAGCGCGGCCGATAACGCGTCAAGCACGCCTTCGTTCGACGAAATCTTGGGAGCAGAGTGCAACACCGCGCTCACCGCTCAATCGTCCCGACCCGGCGGATTTTGCGCTGGAGCTGCATCACGCCATAGAGCAGCGCTTCGGCGGTCGGCGGGCAGCCGGGGACATAGATGTCCACCGGCACGATCCGGTCACAGCCGCGCACCACCGAATAGCTGTAATGATAATAACCGCCGCCATTGGCGCAGCTGCCCATCGAGATGACGTATTTGGGGTTCGACATCTGGTCGTAAACCTTGCGCAGCGCCGGGGCCATCTTGTTGCACAAGGTTCCCGCCACAATCATCACATCCGATTGGCGCGGGGAAGCGCGCGGGGCAACGCCGAACCGCTCCATATCATAGCGCGGCATGCTGACATGGATCATCTCGACCGCGCAGCAGGCCAGGCCGAAAGTCATCCACCACAGGCTGCCGGTGCGGGCCCATTGGAACAGATCCTCGGTGCTGGCGACCAGGAAGCCCTTGTCATGCACTTCGCTGTTCAGATCGTTGAAAAACCCCTGATCGGGCGCTTTCATCACCGTGCCATCGGCATTGACCAGTGCAGGCACGAGAGCCGGAGCCGGAGTTGGTGCTACTCCCATTCGAGCGCTCCCTTTTTCCAGGCATAGATGAAGCCGATGATCAGTTCACCCAGGAAAACCATCATCGTGATCCACCCGCCCCAGCCAGTTTCCCGCAGGCTAACCGCCCAGGGAAACAGGAACGCTGCTTCGAGATCGAAGATGATGAACAGGATCGCGACCAGATAAAACCGCACGTCAAACTGGCTGCGCGGGTCTTCAAACGCGGGAAAGCCGCATTCATATTCGCTGTTCTTCTCGGCATTGGGGCTATGCGCGCCGGTCAGCCGGGCAACCCCCATCGGCAGGAAGACGAAAGCCGCCGACAATCCCAGCGCAATCGCCAGAAAGATCAGAATCGGCAGGTATTGAGACAGGTCTACCACGAAGCTCACTCGGCTGTGCAAACGAATGTCCGCGCCCTAGTCCGGCCATCGCCGGGGCGCAAGTGGGACGTTCGTCGTCATCCCCGGGGCGGCCCGGGGTCGCAGGGCGCAACCATTGAAATTAGGGATAATTTGGGCAGCGGTGGCCCGGGGGGC
>JANMKT010000079.1:0-1841 GCA_031372185.1 Novosphingobium sp. | reverse complement strand
CGCCCAGCCGGGATTGCCGAGCACCTTGGCCCCCAGCCCCTCGCCCTTGACGATCGACTGCGGCACCGTCCAGGTCGGGTTGAAGATCACCCCCTGCACGGTCTCGGCGAGCTGCGGGGTCGCAGTCTTGCCCGGCTTGCCAACGATAGTCCGGTAGCTACGGATAATCTCGTTGCGCACGGTCAGCCGCAGCTGGAATTCAGGCACGTTGGTGATCAGGTAAAACGGCCCCATCTCACGCGAGAGCCAACGCCAGCGGTCCATGTTAACGCGGATCAAGTCGCGGGTCTTCCGGTCAATACGGGGCGCCTGGGCCAACGCGGCCTTCAACGCGGCATAATCGGGGTTGGTCGGCGCAAGGCCGGCAAATACGCCAGCCACATCATGGCTATCGATTGCGCTGGCCATCAGCTCGGCAGTGGGAGCGGCTTCCAAATCACGATCAACCGCGAACCACTGGGTCCGCGATTCCATCCGGGTCCGGCCATCGCGCAGATCCTCGGCGAGCCAGCGGAACGAGCGGCTGGCCTGATCGTCAAGTGCAGCGCCCTCGCCCGCAGTAATCGCGGCGCGCAGGGCATCGGGCTGGTAATCTGCCGGGATCAGCCCCTCGGCCTCCAGTCCGCCGATCAGATCAAGTAGGGCGCGGGCATCGCCCAGTTTCCAGCTCATTACCAGTTGCTCGGGCGACGGTGGCGGCGGGGATGGCGGCGGGGGAACCGGCATTTCCGGGCTGGGGCTGGCGGCAGGGACCGGGGCGGGTGAAGCGCTGGGCGAGGGCTGCGGCGTGGGCAGGATACTGACCGGAGCGGGCGGCGGCGCCTTGGCTCCCGCCGAAACGGCTCCCAGAGCCAGCCCCGCGAGAGCCAGCGCGCCAAACAGCGCCAACGGACTGATTGCGGTCATCAGGTGGCTCTTGCCCCACATTTTCATAGCCAACTTCGTCAACTCCATTCCCGTCGGTGCCGGATAGTGACCAGCGTTGTGCCTGTTTCAGCCGTCTCCTTCAAGCACCAGTCCTTGCGGTATGCTGAATTGGCAGGTTCGGGCCCTTGGCAGGTGACGCAGTGCGGCAACAGCCCTAAGGCCAGCGCCATGTCCCGCTACCATCCGATCATGCCGTTTCTTGCCGCCGCAGCCGGGATTGCCAGTTTCAGCCTGATGGACGGTCTGATGAAAAGCGCCGCAATCGCGGTGGGGGCCTATAATGCCATGCTGCTGCGCTCGGCTTTCGGGGCCCTGCTGATGTTCCCTCTCTGGTGGCTGGGCGGCGGACGCTGGCCGGGCCGGGTTGCGCTCAAGGTCCACGCGATCCGCGCCATGGTCAGCGCCGCGATGGCGACCAGCTTTTTCTGGGCGCTGGTCCGCCTCCCGATGGGCGAGGCGATCGCGATCTCGTTCATCGCCCCATTGATCGCGCTTTATCTTGCCGCAGTGATGCTGGGTGAGACAATCGAACGCCGTGCGATCTTCGCGTCGGTCCTGGGCTTTTCCGGCGTGCTGGTGATCGCGGGCGCGCGAATTGGTGATGCAAAATTCACCGCCGATGCGGGCTGGGGTATTGCCGCCATCCTGTTTTCGGCCGTGCTCTATGCGTGGAACCTGATTTTGCAGCGCCAGCAAGCGCAGGTCGCGGGTCCGCAAGAAATCGCCTTTTTCCAGAGCCTGTTCGTCTTCCTGGTCCTGGCCTTAGCTGCGCCGTGGCTGGCGGCGCTGCCCGGCCCGGCAACGACGCGCGAAATCTTCGGAGGGGCGGTACTGGCGGTCGTGGCGCTGATGCTGCTGTCATGGGCCTATGCCCGGGCCGAGGCACAGGCATTGGTAGCGGTCGAGTATACTGC
>JANMKT010000072.1:0-25874 GCA_031372185.1 Novosphingobium sp. | reverse complement strand
AGCGCCATTGCCATCGGTTCGGGAAGCGGCCATTTGGTCATCGGCCATGCGGTAACGCGCAGAATGCCGCGATGCAACTTGACCTTGCCCGGCTGAATCGCTAAGCGCGCCCTTCCTGCGGAAACGCACCGAGATTCAAGCGAGTATTGTCATGTCCCGCATTTGCGAACTGACCGGTAAGGGTCGCCAGGTTGGTAACAACGTCAGCCACGCCAACAACAAGACCAAGCGTGTCTTTCTGCCCAATTTGCAGAATGTTACCTTGATGTCTGAAGCGCTGGATCGCAGCTTTAAGTTCCGTATTTCAACCCATGGGCTGCGCTCGGTCGAGCATGTCGGCGGGCTCGACAACTGGCTGATCAAGACGGCTGACATCAAGTTGTCGACCAATGCACAGAAGATCAAGCGCGAGCTGGCGAAAAAGCAGGCTGCCTGATTGCTCCGGCCCGTCAGGGCCGCTGAGCGACCTCCAGGTTAGGGCGCGCGAGTTGATCGCGCGCCTTTTGCTTGTCCGGTAGAGGTGGGAGCAACCCCGGGTCCAGTGTCATGTACCACAGCAGCGTCCGCTGGCTGGCCGCGTCATTATCATCCGACATCAGCCAGACGGTGATTGTGCCGTCCGCAGCCTGATCAATGGTGATGGCTTCGAAATTATCGATCGGCAGCGGTGCATCGAGGCTGGCAATCTGGCGGCTATGCCACACCCGGCCCGGCGCAATCTCATCAGGGTCGGCCAGCACAATCCGGCCTGCTGTCCGCACCGGAAACGGCCACAGCAGGCGGCGCATCACTACCAGCACGCGGCCATCGGGCAATTGAGCCATGTCGGTCGGGCGGTAGCCTGCCGCCCCGGCAAATGTGAACGCCATCGGTGCTGCGCCAGCTGTCGGATAGCCGGGAAACAGCAACGCGGGATGGCGGCTGTTCTCATTCCAGCCGGAGAATGCTTCCCCCAGCACGATAAATCGCCCGTCGCGCAGCCTGACCATCGCCTCAGGCCCTTTGTTCAGCGGCCAGCCTTTCATGGCTAGCGGCTGGATCATCGCCAGGCGGGTGAGGTCTGCGCCGTGTCTGGCAATCGCATTGCGCCCCTCCAGTGCCAGCCACAATTGGCGCGACACCGGATCATAGCTCGCCGCCTCGACATCGCGGTTGTCCTTGAGCTTCTGCGCGTTACTGATCGTGGAGCCGATGCGAACTGCGCTGATTCCGGGCTGCGGGTCAGGGAAATCCAGGAAAAAACCACGATCGCTGAATGCCACCAGCCGACCCGGAGCGATCCGGACCAAACCTGAATAGCCTCCGAAATATTCATTGCTGCTGGTCAATTGCCACACCGCATTAAGCCGGAACGGGCCGATCTGGCAGCAGCTATCAGCCAGCGGCAGCATCCTCATGGCAATCCGTTGATCGTGGTTGGGCCGGGGCAACTGCGTGCGCAGCCACAGACCCGGAGCCAAGCCGCACAGCAGCAACACAATCAATAGGCGGCGCATGCGACTAGTTTCAATCTTTTGCTCAAAAAGGAAAGCCTAATGCCCGTTCTGAGACTGGGTGAACGATGTCAGCCATTCCAGATAAGGCGCTGCAGTGCCTAATCCGGATTGGTTTATCGGTTTGCGGACCTGCGCGACGCTGGCAGTAGTTACAATCCGGTCTGATTCATGGGGTCTAAGCATTTGTTCATTAAAGGGGATTTTGCAATGATCGGCCAGTTTCGGGATTACTTCCTGAGGTGTGCGAACGAGTTCGCTGTAATCACAAACTAGCAAGCGCGATCCGATGTGGGCTTGCCAGAACGCCAAAAGCCTATCTTCTATGGCGAAATGTGCGGCGATTGTATCAAGCGACCAGCTCCAGTTATGACCGCGCAAGAACCATGTTTGAAAGCACGACCACGCACAATCCATCGGATCGCGGCGCATCCAAATGATCGGCGCTTCAGGAAACAAATGAGCCAGAAGGCCCATGCTCCGGCTTAGGTTGAGCGACTTGTCGACAACAAGCAGCTGCCCAGGAAAGCGCTGATCCAGCAGATGGTGGTATAATTGCTGAAGTTTTTGTGCAGTCCCGCCGTTCGAAAGGTAACTCTGGTAGGCCTCAAATGAACGGCCCCCTATGTCTTGGTGGAGAAGTCTGAAAAATCCTAATTCATCCCCCCCTGAGACAGCGCTGTTGCTATTGAGGATTTGCTCTACCAGCGTAGTCCCTGAGCGCGGCAACCCAGTTACAAAGATCGGGCGGTCCCGGCCTGGCTCCCCAGACGAGTTCGCACATTCCTTAAAGTCGGCTCGTGCCCAGCCCGATATCGCCTGATCTGCGTCCCCTTGGTCCTTTGCACGATCATATGGGCGGCTAGCGGCCATGATTCGCGCACCCTCGGCAAAGGCGGTGAAGGCGGCGTGGTACTTGCTCTCTCCCGCAGTGGCCCTTGCTTGGGCATAAAGACAGGCAGAGCGTTCGTGGACCGGCCATTCAGCAGAGCCCGCTCCGGCAAGTTGGATGGCCTGGCGATCCGTGTCTTCAAGGTTTGGCAGCATTGACAACGCCAGCCATGCCTGCCCTGAGGAAGGATCAAGTCTGGTTGATCGCCGCAGTTGTTCACGTGCGACCTGCCAGTCGCCGAGGTTGGATGCTACTGTTCCGCGAGTATAGGCATTGCTGGCGGGCGTTGGCAGCGTTTCGGGGACATTGGCCAGATATTCGGCGGCCTCGCTAAGCAAACCAAGCTGGGCGCGCAGCGCAGCCAGCTCAAAATTGATGCCTGAATCTTCAGGCCTGCCGGCAGCGTATCTGTCCATGGCGGCCAAGGCCAAGGTGACCTCGCCATTTTGCTTGGCAGCCATCGCAAGCGCTTTCCACTTGCTGCCCAAGTCAAAATTCTGTTCTAACAAAGTTCGGATAGCATCATTGATCGCGACGCGGTTCCGCTGGGCCAAGGCCGCCTTCAAATCCCCAAATTGGTTGGCTGTTTGCATCACTTGCCGCTCCTAACAAAAAAAGGGGGCATATTGCCCCCCTTTTCCATTCGGTTTTCCGAGCTGATCAGAAGCGTAGAGCGAAAGTAACGCGCCCCGAACGTGCGGTCTGATAATTTGATACCTGCTGGTAGGTGTTGCGCGGACGACCATTGTTAAGAGTACCACGCTCTTCGAAGTCCAGTGCTGCACCCGAATTAAACACGTTGAACACGTCAAAGCGGAGGTCCGCGTTGAATGCCTCGGTTGGCAAACGCAGCACCATACTCAGGTCGATCTGGGTACGCCAGTCGCTTTCAAACACGCTGCCACGCGGCGTCAGTGCGCCGTTCGTGTTGATTGAGGCTCCAGTCCGTTCATCGGTGATGATCTTGCCGTTGGCATCGACGTTGCAGTAGAAACCAGCCGCGCCGTAAAACTGCGCATACGCATCAACCGCCGCCGGGACTCGGCCGATACAACCGAACTTACGTGGTGAAACCACGGTCCCGTTCGCACCAATCGTCAGCCATTTGGTCAGCTGATAGCTACCGTAAGCCTTGAAGTTGTGCGTCCGGTGGTTGGGGCTGAAACCAGTGGTGCCATTGGTCAAGCCTGGCTGATCGAAGTCAGTGGTCAAGCCAGCATCGGTCTGACCATTGTCCGACTTTACCGCGCCTTCATAGTTACCATACAGGCGCGACCAGGTGTAGGAACCACCAAGACTCCACTTACCATCAAAGGCACGGTCGAATTTGAAGGTTACTGCATCATAGGTGCGAGTTGCCTTGGGATAACCAAGCTGAGCAGCCGTAAAGTTAATTGTACGGACTGTTGTTTCGCCCGGCAGCGGATCAGACAGGGTAATAGTCGAGTCCGAACCCGGGTTGATCAGCACATACTGATGGAAACCGGAGTAGGTCGACGAACATTCCGCGTAGGTCGCAATGCCTTGATCCACGCAATACTGGTTAACCGCAGCATCAATAGCGGCGTCTTCCAGCGCGAGGTTGAGCTTACGGTGTGTATAATAAAGCCCTACTGTCCACAGACTACCCAACCGGTGCTCAGCTCCAACGATGAACTCATCAACGGACTGAGCTTTCAAATTCTTGGCGACTGTTGAATCGGTCGGCGTTGCCACACCGTCGGCCGTGAACACGCAGTTAACGATACCAGTGTCCTGGCATGCAGCCGCGCCTGGGACGTTCAGAATAGGCGCACCGACGATTGGCGTGTTGTTCGGGTTGAGCCCGTTCAGCACGTTATAGCGGGTGTAATCCAGTTCAGATCCGGCCAGACGGATGTTGGTGTTGGCAGCCACTGGCAGATAGTAACGGCCAAATGAGCCATACAGCTTGGTCCGGCGATCACCGAAAACGTCAGCTGAGAAGCCAAGCCGCGGGGCCCAGTTGCTGCCCGATTTGTAATAAACTTGGCCTTCGGCGTTCTCATTTTCAAACCGGTCATTGCGCGCGCCGATTTGGAGCGTTATCCGATCATTGAACAGCGACCAGCTATCCTGAATGTAGAACGCTTCATTGGTGGACTTGAAAACGCCGCCATTGATGAACGACCGTGCAGCTACATAATCGGTATTCGGAGCTGAGACATTGCTATCCCCGGCAGAGCCTGAGTTGAAGTAATTATAGGCTGCTCCACCCGTATAGCTGTTAGTGGTGTTGGTAGTCAGGTTCTCACGATCATAGCCGCCCTTGAAGTGGTGCGAGCCGAGCAGATCGATAGAGATATCCGCGTCTGCCCGATAAAACTCACGCTCATCGAGGCTACGATTGATGATCTGGATGGCATTGCCCAGCGATGAAAGCGTGCGATTGTCAAATATGAACGGATAGGTGTCATCCGAGCTTCCCGAAGTGTCGCGAAACTTGTTTTTACCATAAGCGGCCGACAAAGTCAGGAACTTGCCGAAGTTACCGGTATAGCGTGCAACATAGTTTTCGCCACCATAACCGGTAATGTTCGATCCGGTTTGCGCCCCTTGCCCGGGGGTAGCTGTCGTCACAGTGTCGTTGAACGCAACGTAATCAAAGTTGCGCTGAAGGGTCTCACCGGTGCTGTTGAAATAGGTGAACTCAAGCCGCTGCCCATCAAACGGGATGGCATCGACCTTCACTGCATAGAACGGGCTTGAAGTTGAATCCGCGTCAAGCCGAACGCCGCGCTGCCTAAATGCATCGGTGGTCCCGATCCGCGAATACCCCGTAACCGTGTTGGTCGACGTGACATTCCGATTTTCATACAAACCGTAGACAAACAGACGGTCCTTGATGATCGGTCCCGACGCATAGAAGGTCGAGGTAATACGATCACCCTTTTCGCGAGAGTTTTCGCTGAACACGGTGTCCTTGTTGTTGCTGCGCAGGAAATCGGGCTGCCAATTGACCAATACGCCAGCATGGAACTCGTTCGAACCTGACTTGGTGATCGCGTTGACCACACCGCCGGTAGTACGGCCGAATTCAGCAGGGAAGCCGCCGGACTTCACTTCAATCGTCTGGTATAGCTCGAATGGTACGGTTACCGAGCCAAGACCTTCGCGGAATTCAGTGATGTTCAGGCCATTGATGTAGTAAGCATTCTCAGCAACCGATGAACCGCCAATGTTCGGCAGATTGCCGAATGCAGTGTCGCCGAAGGTCGTCTGCGGAGCAAGGTTGATCACCGAGGTCAGGTCGCGAGCGACCGGAACGCGGGTTGCAAGTTCGCCGATTTCAATAACCGAACCCGTTGTGGTCCGCTCGAAATCTGCAACCTGCACGCGTGTGCCAAGAACCACGATACCGTTGTCACCACTGCCAGCAGCAGCAAGTGTGAAATTGTTCGCGGTTTGGGCTTGGCTCAAAACTACGCCTGATTCTGTATAGACATCAAAGCCATCCGCACTGACAGCAAAGGTATAGCGACCGGTCGGCAACTGCGGGAGGGTGTAGGAACCAGATGAATTTGTAACTGCTGTTCGGCTAAATCCTTGATCTTCCGAAGTAATAGTAACAGTTGCATTTGCCAGCGGCGCACCGCCGACACCCACTACACGACCGTTCGCATTGACGTTGGTATAGTCCTGCGCGGCTGCCGGGGCAGCGATCATCATGGAGCCGGCAGCGCCAGCCAAAATCAGTGCCAGCGGAGCTGCGCCTGACCTGAGTAGGTTAAGAGTGGTCTTTTTCACAGATTAGTCCCTCTGTATATACCAGCCGCTGGAGCGGCAGGAAATCCGGCATCCACAACCCTGAGTTTGGCCCCGTGACCAAACGGATTGAGGACAGATGAACGTAGGCATGGCGAACTGCGGGGGGCGGGGCAAAGGTTTTTCACACCTTTGTCACATTCGCTTGGTCGCTGTTGCAACTAGGCCACAACGCTTCAGCCTCATGGTAATATAAGTGCGTGTTGATGGATTGTTGCGCAATATTGTCATTACTGGCCGCCAGGGCCGCGTTTAACCCTCGGCCAACTCCCCCAGAATCTCGCGCAGCGGATCAAGCCAGCGGGAATAGGGCTTCCACACTTCCATCCCGTCACGATTGAGCGGCCGTCGCACTTGTTCGCTGCTGGGCGTGCGCACAACCCGGCCAAGCTGGTGAAAATTCAGGATCGTATCGTCCCAGGGCAGGCCGAGATACGCGAGTACCCGGCTGACCTCGCTCTGGGGGTCCTCGATGAGCGCCTGATAACCGATGTGATGGACCAAGCCGGGTGCCGCGCGATCAAGGTGGTTCATCAGCCTGACGTTGTCGGCATAGCACTGCCCGACATCGCGCAGCGCGAAGGATGCAGCGTGCGCGCTGGTGAAAGACTGGGTGAAATTCGAAAAACAGCAGTCCATGGCTGGTCGGCGGATATCGATGAACCGGGCCTGCGGGATGATCCGCTTGATGAACAGGATATTGCTCCAGTTGTGGGGCAGCTTGTCGATAAAGAATGGCCTGTCCGTCTTGCGGTGCAGGGCGGCGCGCTCAAGGTAGTCGTTGCCGAACAGCGCCGCTTGTTGGTCAGTCAGGCTCGCAATTGCTTGCAAAACAGTCACCCGGCCACGCCGCGTCGCTATTTCGATGAACGAGCGCAGGATGGCCGGGACATAGGGCAGTTCGCCCACCGGTTCAATCTGCGGGTGGCTGCCGAGCATCTGCTCCAGCAGCGTCGAACCCGAGCGCGGCAACGAGACGATGAATATCGGCCTGCTTGACCCGAGCGGCGTATCGCCAAAGCGGGCGATGAAATCGCGGTCGGCGATGCGTTCGACCTCCGAGATTTCGTCGCTCAGTTCGCTTGCATCATAGTTCAGGCTCTCGGCCCGCAGACGATTGCCCTCATTGTAGTGATGAAAGGCACTTTCGTAATCGCTGCGGTCATGCAGCGCACGGGCAAGGGCGAAGTGGAGCGGGGCCAGATTGCGGAGATCGACTGCGATCGCCAATGCGCTGCGCATGGCATCGACGTCGGCATCGCCCAACACCGGCCGCTTGATGCTGGCAAGGCCCCACCAGGCATCACCGAACTCGTCATACGCCGCAATCGCCTGGCGGTAGGCCGCAATTGCCTCGTCGACCCTTCCGGCAGAGCGAAGGCCATGCCCATAAGCGATCCACATCTGCGGAGCATCAGGGTGTGTCTGGGCGAGCTGCTCCTGAATCGCCAGCGCTTCATCGCTCCGGCCCAGCTTGTCGAGGATGCCCGCGCGGACCGATTGCAAACCGATGTCGCCGCTTTCGCGCACCAGTTCCTCAAGCATCGGGATGGCTTCGTGCGGTTTTTCCTGCTGGCTGAGGACCGAGGCGAGGTGGCGGCGGGTATCAAAATCCCGCGCGTCCTGTGCGATTGCCCGCCGCAGGAAGTGTTCCGCCTGGCCCAGCGCACCCAGCCGCATCGCAACGAACCCAAGCTGCGCCATCCCCTGCGGCTCGTCCTTGTGTTGACCAAGATGCGCAATCAGCGAACGAGCAGCCGCTTCATAATCGCTTTCCCCGGCCAGCCGCACCCCCTGCGACAGCAGCGGATAGAGAGTAAGAGTGACATTGGTCATAGCGCGGTCAGAGATAGCCGAGCACGGACCGCAGGCCCGGTGCCTGATAGTCCACCAGCGCGCGGTGGTGGGGGCTGAGTGTATCGGGCAGCTCGATCGCAACGCCGGTCAAATTCTCGCGCGCGGTCGCGCTTTGCTGGCGGTCAGCGCCGATGCGGACCCGCGCGCGCCAGTCTGTCTGCATCGCAATGGCGCAGGCATCGAGCAGCGCGGCGAAGAACGCTTCCGCCTCTGCCGTGTCCAGGCTCGAAACGTGCCGGGAGAGATCCTCAAACGTCACCACATGCACCCGCGCCCCGAGCCAGGCGGCGGCGTTGAGTTCGTAGATGTCATTGAGCGAAGGCAATTTCCCGGGCAGGCCAAAGATCATCATCGTCAGCAGCTCGTCGGCGCTCAGCACGCCGGTGCGCAGATGCTCGACATTGCCAAAGAACTGCTCCGACAGCATGAAGCGGGCGCGCGCGATCACCCAGTCATAAGGGTCGCGATAAAGCAGGATACGGCGGGCCGGGGCGGTCTCTATCGCGGAAGCATCGGCGAAAAACAGATGGCCCCAGCTGAGTTTCGGCGCGCGCGGATCGAAGGCCGCGCGGTGTTGCTGGAGATTGCCCCACTGGATGAAGTCGGCGGAGTATTGTTGCCCGACAGGCACGAACATCCGCAGGATATTGCGCAGCAGATGACTGCCGCTTTTGGGGATCGAGTTGAGGAACACCGGCTGGCGCAGCGCCGCCTGCTCAAACCGCGCGTTTGCGGCATCCAGATTGTCCGGTCGGACCAGAATTTCAGGCATCGGCGAAATGGCTCCCCTGCCGGAGTCTAACAGAACCGGATTCTAACAGAAGGGGCGGCATGTTGCCATGCCGCCCCAAATTGTGCCACTCGTGTGGACTTTGGCCTTAGAATTTGGCCGTGACGTTGACGAACGCGCGGCGGCCTCTGAAGCCATACTGCGACGCGGCGATGACCGGACCGAGCAAGGATATCTCGTTACCATTCAGCACCGACACACGCGGCGGGCGGGTATCAAACAGATTGTTGACGCCAGCCGTGATGGTG
The DNA here is from genome assembly GCA_031372185.1 of Novosphingobium sp. Lineage (GTDB taxonomy): Bacteria > Pseudomonadota > Alphaproteobacteria > Sphingomonadales > Sphingomonadaceae > Novosphingobium. The sequence continues at coordinate 16,811 of JANMKT010000072.1, read as the reverse complement.
AATTTTCCTTCGGCAATATCCTGCGAAACCGAGATATTGTGGTAGAACGTCATCGGAGCGGTGAGATCCGGGCAATATGTGCCGTAGACCGTCGATGTGATGCAGGGGTTTCCGCCATTATCATCGAGGAAGTCCTGAACGTTCGAAGTCGCGCCGATCACATTGATCCCATAGAACAGGCTGAAACCGGACGGATGGGTCCAGGTTGCGCGGAAATCGCCGACCCATTTGGGTGACCCGGCCTCACCATTGGAGGATTGGAGACTGGACCCCGGCAGCAACCGGCTGTTGTCCTTGATCTGCCAGGTCATGTCAGCCAGCAGACTGAGCTTGCCGAGCGAGCCAAGGCCCTGATCGATCTTGAGAACGACGTCGATGCCCGAGTTACGCTGGCTGGCGATATTGATGTATTTGTCGAAGATATTCTTGATCCCGAAAGGCGCTGCGCTCTGGCCGCGGGTGAACAGATCGCACAGCGGCTCGGTTGCAAAGTTCGCGGAATCGTAGCAGCCAAACAGGATATTTCGCGCACCCAGCTGCGAAACCTCTCCCTTCACGCTGATATCGAAGTAATCGACCGCAAGGTTGAACTTGGTATCGGGAAGGAACGAAAGACGTGGGGTGAGAACCACACCGAAGGTTTTTGCCTTGGAGGTTTCGGCCTTGAGCACGCCCAACCCTCCCGACGCGATCGCGGTCGCGGTAACGCCGCCGGCAAGATAGTTGCCGGGGATGCCATCGGCGGCGCAATTGGTCGCGATCCGCTGGGATATGGCACCTATGGCAAGATTGGCGGCCCACCGGTTGCATGGATCGATCCGGGACTGTGACGGAAAGCTCGTCTCGTCAGCCAGGAACTGTTCAAACAGCGCTGGCGCGCGGAACGAGGTGCCATAGCTACCACGGAAGCGCACCCAATCGTTCACTGCCCAGTTGAGGCCCAGCTTGTAGGTGAAGTTGCCGTTGTCTGAGTTGGATATGCCATCAGACGTGCGGGTGGCTTTCGAGTTTGTGACACGGCCAGCGGCAGAAAGCGTGAAATCCTTGGCAAAGGCGGCATCCTTGAAGATCGGGATGTTCAATTCGCCGAATGCCTCGGTGGTCAAGCCCTTGCCCGCCGTGATACCGCCTGACGACGCGCCCCAAGCATTGCCATGATACCGATCACAAATATAGCGACGATCAATTCGGGCAATCCTACTTTCATCGCATGCCGGGTCAGAAGGATTCAAGCTAGGATCAAAATAGGGGTTTGCGGCGAAGGTAATATTGCCAGGTGTATCGTTGATCTTGTCTCGACGCGCGGTGACGCCAAGGGCGACACCAAGCGGGCCGACAGGAAGCTGTAAGAGTTCGCCCGAAAGCGTCGCCTCGCCGGTCAGTTGAGTATAAACAGTTGTGCCCTCCTCCCAGTCAAACAGGAAGCCCACTTGCTGCGGAGTTAGCTGGCCAGCGAGGAAGTACGGATCGGCCCAGGGAATATCAATGCACTGCTTGCCGGAAAACGGCAGGGTTGTGCCCGCACAAGACGAGTACTGAAAATAGCCGCTGTCGTAGGCGTCCTGCAGGATCTGCTCGGTGCGGTACTTGCCGGTGCTTTTGCTGTACTGGGCATAGACCTCCCAGTGCCACTTGTTGTCGCCGCCAAAGTCACCGCGAAGGCCACCAACCCCGCGATAATAGTCAACCTTCTGGCTGCTGTCCGAATGGTTGGTAATCGCGGTAGGACTGATCAAGTTTTTGCCCTGGAAACCGCCACCCCAGTAGTTGTAAGCATTTCCAGCCCCAGTGCCAAAATAGTCGCCTGTATTGCCAAAGTTCCAGAACTGGCGCCAGCCGTTCTGATAGGTCTCGCGGCGGTTGGCGAGAAACTCGCCAAACAGCTCTATCGAATCCGTCACCTCGTAAGCACCCTGTGCGTACACCGTATAGAGATCGGTTTTAGGGATGATCGTCTGCTCATCCACGAAGGGATGATAGGCGTTCTGAACGGCAGTTGAGGCGGCATTATAACCGGTCGGGAACCATCCTGCGGGCGCGGCGAAGTCGCCTTCGAAGGCAGGCGCGCCGAACGCCGGAATGCCTAGGACTTCGCCCGGATACTGGTATTGCATCAAAATGGTATCGCCATTGGGCGAGGTATTCGTGCCTGTATTGGGGCCTCCGGGACCATCAAGAAACAGATTGTCGATCAGATTATAGGTCCACACGTGGCCCCACCGCAGATCCTCGCAATGCGGCTTGCCGGTGCGCGGATCGATCAGATCAGCGCGGGTGCCATCCTGCCGGAAGATGTTGGCTTCCGGGCAGGCCAGATAGCTGCGATCGCCGCGCTTCAGCTCGTTGGTGTGCGAATAATCGGCCGAAACAAGGAAGTGGCCGCGCTCGAAGGTTTTGCCCCAGGTGGCGCTGATCCGGTATTCCTCGCCGCCGCTATCAAGCGGGGCCGAGGAGTTGAGGTCGAGTTGCAATCCATTGGTTTTCTGAATGGTCTTGATATTGACCACGCCGGCAACAGCGTCCGAACCATAGATCGATGAAGCGCCAGTCTTCAAAATCTGGATATCATTGATAACCGACAGTGGCAGGACATTGAGATCGAATGACGAAACCCCGCCGCGCGTTCCGGCCGGCCCCGCACGGCGACCGTTGAGCAGCACAAGGGTGCGGTTTGCACCAAGCCCGCGAAGATCGATGGTCTGCGCGCCCGGACCGCCATTGGTCACAAAGTTTGACGACAGCGCCGAAGTGATCTGGGTGGAGCCCGACGCGACCGGCGAGCTTTGCAATGTAGTGGCAAGATCGAACTTGCCTTCGCGCCGCGCGATTTCAGGGCTGACGATCGAGATCGGATCGGGGCTGTTGTAAGGTGTTACCGACTGGATGCGGCTGCCCGTAACCACAATCGCTTCTTCGCTGGCGGGCGCGGAGGTGGTCACGCCGGCACCGGCGGGAGCCGCCGCGCCTTCCTGCGCCGGGGCTTCTTGCGCATAAGCGGCAGTGCCGAGCAGGGCGAATGCCGAGAGGCAGGTTGCGCTGCGCAGGACGGATTTGGCTACACTGTTCTTCACGGTTCTTGCCCCCTGATTTAACCCAATTAGCGGCCAGTCTTGTCGCGTGGTTATGAACACTAACACTTGTCACATGCCGTCATGTCATGGCGATTTGCTCTAATCATACCTTTCAGCCTGCCCTCCGTCAGATTGCAAACCCCTTTCGGCAATGATCGTTAATCCTGGGTAAAGCTGTGGCTATGGCGCAACAGATTTTCAACGGCTGATCAACAAGCGGCCAAGGCTATCAACCGCGTCGTAATATTTGTGTGGATTGATCGACTTATGCACAATATTACCCTTGCCAAACGAGTCACCCCACCGGCATCGGCCCGGCAAACAGCAGCGGATCCAGCCGTTTGTGCTGCCATTTGATACTCCAGTGAAGATGCGGTCCGGTGGCGCGGCCGGTCATCCCGATCCGCCCGATATATTGGCCGCGGAGCACGACATCGCCTGCTTTCACGGCCAGCACAGAGCAATGGAGGAAGGCGCTGTTCAGCCCCATGCCGTGATCGATCATCAGCAGCCGACCCTCCAGCGTGAACGGGCTTGCCGCCGCGAGGATCACCACGCCGTCGGCGGGCGCCACAAACGGCGTGCCGCTGGCTCCGGTCGCGATATCGAGGCCTGAATGATAGGCGCCCGGCGTGCCGTTGTAGATCCGCTGCGAGCCGAACTGGCCCGAAAGTCGCCCCGTCACCGGCCAGAGGAAAGATTGGCGCCAGCCGTCGCTGGTCGCCCCCACCGCGCGGGCAGCGGTGATCTGCGCCAGCTCTGCCTCGCGCCGAATTCGAAAGGCTTGGTTGGGTGGTGTCCCCGGCCGGGGCCCCAGAGGGATATGCTCGATCTGCCAGGCGCGCGGCGCGATCGCCAGCTGTTGCACCGCCGCACTGCCATCGGCGCGCGTGATGCGCAGCTGTGCGATAGGCGGTGCATCACGGTCAAACGCGAGGAAGAAATGCCGGTCCGGGCTGAGCGGAACCGGCTGACCATCAAGGGTCAGCGACTGCACATCACCCGGCATGATCCCGCGCGCCCACCCGCCTTGTGTCAACGGCCCGGAAAGCTCCAGATGAGGCGCATTCGGGCCGATCAGGGACGCAAGGCTTGCCGGAGCCAGCAGCGCTGCACCAGCAAGCGCCGTCAGCACACCGGTGCGCTGGCTCAGGCTCACGCCGATCCCAGCAACCGGCGCGTGGCGATCTCGGCGCTGGCATAGGCTTCTTGCCGTTCCACGCTCCAATAGCGCAGAGCCTCAAGCGGCACCGCCTCGGCGCTAACCGCGCAAATCACATGGTTGCCCGGGCTCAGCACCCGAAAACCGTTGGGCTGGTAGAACAGGGTTGCGGCGCGTTCGCCTGAGGACATTAGCATGGCTAGATACTAGCCGATTCCGGCTTTCAAAGCAATTTACCCTGCTCAGGTGAAGACGGGCGCTGTTGCGGAGCGGGTCGGGAAGCGACCCGAGCCGGGGCTCCCCCGGCAGGAACCACCGCCAGCACACCGTCGCGAAAATGAACCTCCAATGCGACCTCGCCGGCCGCCACCGTCCGGCTGACCAGTGTGCGGCCATCAGCCCCGGTGACGCGGGTATAGCCGCGCTCAAGCACGGAATCGGGGTTGAGTGATTTGGCCAGCCGGGCCAGCGCTTCCAGCCGGTCCCGCGCACTGGACAGCCGGGCAGCCAGCAGCGGGGCCGAGAGCCGCGCGCCATCTTGTTGAAAAGCTTGGCGCGCCCTAACAATCCGCGTCTCCAAGCCGCGCCGCAACTTTTCGCCCAGATCGTCAAGCCGCTGGGCATGGGGGCTGAGTAGCGCCTCGGCCTTGGGCAACCGCTGGATCCGCGTCGCCAGCCGCTCACGCCCGAGGCTGACCGGGCGGGCCACCGCGCGGCGGTTGCGCAAGGCCAGCTCGGCCAGCTGCGCGAGCAGTTCCTCGCGCACTGGCACGGCGATTTCGGCGGCGGCAGTGGGGGTGGGCGCGCGCAAGTCAGCCGCGAAATCGGCCAGCGTCGTATCCGTCTCATGCCCGACGGCGGAAATGATCGGGATCGCGCAATCGGCAATCGCGCGAACCACGACCTCTTCGTTGAACGCCCACAGATCCTCGATCGAGCCGCCGCCGCGCGCCACGATGACCAGATCGGGACGCGGCACTGGCCCGTCCGGCTGGATCGCAGAAAAACCGCGCACTGCTGCCGCGATCTGCTCGGCCGAGCCCTGCCCCTGAACCAGCACTGGCCAGACCAGCACATGGCTGGGGAACCGGTCAGCGAGCCGATGAAGGATATCGCGGATCACCGCACCGGTGGGCGAGGTAACCACGCCGATCACGCGGGGTAAAAAGGGCAGCGCCTGCTTGCGCTCGGCCGCGAACAGCCCTTCCGCTTCAAGCCGGGCGCGGGTTTTCGCCAGCAGCGCCAGCAGCGCGCCCTCGCCCGCGATCTCCATGCTCTCGATCACGATCTGATAGGTCGAGCGGCCCGGATAGGTGGTGAGCTTGCCGGTGACGATCACTTCCACCCCATCTTCGGGCAGGAACGCCAGACGCTGGGCGCTGCCGCGCCACATCACCCCGTCCATCCGCGCGCCTTCATCCTTGAGGCTGCAATAAAGATGCCCCGATGCCGCGCGCTTGACCCCCGAAAGCTCACCCCTCAGCCGGACAAAGCTGAACCGATCCTCGACTGTGCGCTTGAGGATCGCGGATATCTCGGTGATCGAGAGGGGTGCGGCGTTGTCGCCGGTGGACTCCTTCGCTACCAGCCCGCCAGCGGTTTCATCGGGGAATGGGGGAGAGTCGGGCATGAACATCCTGTTGCTTGGATCGGGCGGCCGTGAACATGCGCTGGCCTGGAAGCTGGCGCAATCCCGGCTGTGCACGAAATTATTTGCCAGCCCCGGCAATCCGGGTGTGGCAGACCATGCCGAACTGGTCGTTCTGGACCTTACCAACCACGCTGCAGTGGTCCGATTTTGCGAAGCGCAACAGATCGGGCTAGTTGTGGTCGGACCCGAAGCGCCGCTGGTCGATGGACTGGCCGACACTTTGCGCGGAGCCGGTTTCGCCACCTTCGGACCAAGTAAGGCCGCCGCGCAGTTAGAAGGCAGCAAGGGCTTCACCAAAGACCTGTGCGCCCGCGCCCACATCCCGACCGGCGCTTATGTGCGTGTGACGGGCGAAGCTGCGGGACTGGCGGCGCTCGATGGCTTCGCCATTCCAGTGGTGATCAAGGCCGATGGACTGGCGGCAGGCAAAGGCGTGACCGTCGCCATGACCCGCACGGAAGCCGAAGCTGCCATCCGCGAGATATTCTCCGGCCGCTTCGGGCCAATTGGTTCGGACGGGGCCGGTGCCGAGGCAGTGATCGAGGAATTCCTCGAGGGCGAAGAAGCGAGCTTCTTTGCGATCACCGACGGCAGCACGATCGTGCCGTTCGGCTCGGCCCAGGATCACAAGCGGGTCGGCGAGGGCGATACCGGGCCGAATACGGGCGGGATGGGTGCCTACAGCCCGGCGCGGGTGCTGACCCCCGAACTGGAGGGCGAGACAATGACACGCATCGTCGCGCCCACTGTCAGGGCGATGGCGGATCAAGGAATGGCCTATTCCGGCGTGCTTTTTGCTGGCTTGATGCTGACCCGCAGCGGGCCTCAATTAATCGAATACAACTGCCGCTTTGGCGACCCTGAGTGTCAGGTGCTGATGCTTCGGCTTGAAGGCGATCTGGGCGAGCTGCTGCTGGCCTGCGCCGAAAACCGCCTCGCCGGGATCGAGCCGCCGCGCTTCTCAAGCAACACTGCATTAACCGTGGTGATGGCGGCCAAGGGCTATCCCGACACGCCGAAAAAGGGTGGACGGATCGAAGGCATCGCCGCCGCCGAAGCAGGCGGGGCCATAGTGTTCCATGCCGGCACCGCGCTGGTGGACGGCGCGCTGGTGGCCAGCGGCGGGAGGGTGCTTAACGTCACCGTACGCGGAAACAGTGTGCGCGAGGCGCAGACCCGCGCCTATGCCGCCGTAGATGCGATTGAGTTTCCGCAAGGCTTCTGCCGCCGCGATATCGGCTGGCGCGAGGTTGAGCGGGAAACCGGGCAGGCGTAACCCAAGCTTACCCAAGCCGCGCTGCTACCAGTGCCTGCAAATCCGCCTCGGGACGCGCGCCGTAGTGCGAGATGATCTCTGCTGCGGCGATCGCCCCCATGGTCAGGCAATCATGGATCGCCCGGCCCTTGACGTGGCCCGCCAGGAACCCGGCGGCAAACAGATCGCCCGCGCCAGTAGTGTCGACCACCTTGGCAATCGGTTCGGCCGCAACTTCGCTGCGGATCCCCTGGTGCATCGCTACCGCGCCCAGCTCGCTGCGGGTCACGATCAGCAGCGGCACCTTGGCGGCCAGCGCAGCTAGGCCGGCGTCAAAATCATCATGGCCGGTAAGCGCGGCTAGTTCGACATGATTGGCGAACAGAATATCGATCTCTCCCGCCTCGATCATGGTGCGAAAATCATCGCCGTGGCGGCTGATGACAAATGCGTCGGACAGGGTGAAAGCGACCTTGCGGCCCGCGCCCCGGGCTGCGGCAATCGCCCGGCGCATCGCCGCGCGCGGCTCTTCCGGATCCCACAGATAGCCTTCGAGATAAAGGATCTTGGCGTCCGCTATCGCCGCTTCATCCAGCGCCCTAGCGGGGAGGTACTGTGAGGCACCGAGGAATGTGTTCATCGTCCGCTGGCCATCTGGCGTCACGAAGATCAAGCAACGTGCGGTCGGCGGATGGCCGCTGCGGGCGGGCGTCGCAAATTCGATCCCGCCGGCGCGGATATCATGCGCAAACACCTCGCCCAGCTGATCGTCCGCGACTTGGCCAATGAACGCGCAGCTTGCCCCCAGCGCAGCCAGGCCCGCCAGTGTATTCGCCGCCGATCCACCGGAAATCTCGCGCGCCGGACCCATCGCATTGTAAAGCGCATGGGCTTGATCGGCATCGACCAACGTCATTCCTCCGCGCACCAGCCCCAGTTGTTCGATCAACGCATCCTCGCATGGGGCCATCACATCGACGATAGCGTTGCCGATGGCGATTACATCGGTGCGGGGGTCTGACATCAGGATTCCTAGAGTTTTACGCGGTTAGAGCGGGCGCGCCTAGCGGGCTGCCGGGCGCAGGGCAAGTCCGCCCGAGTTGACTTGTTGGCTCGACCGCGCAATTCGTGAATCCGGTGCTCGCTGCCTTTTGCCTCATCCTGTTCCCCCGGCGCGGCCACGGCCACCCATCTTGTTTATCGCAAGGATACCGATGCCAATGTCGCCCAAGACCCTGCTCGGTTGCGCGTTGATCCTGTTCCTGGCGGCTTGCAGCGGTGGCGCAACCGGTTCCGCCCAAGTGCAAAGTGCCGCAGCCAAACCCGCGATTGCCCCCCCGCGCAGGCTCGCCCGCCCCGCTCCGCGCCGAATTCCGCCCCCAGCACAAATTTTGGCCATCACCGGGTTGGAAAGGGTGATTGGGGCGACATCTGCTGATCTGATCCGCCAGTTCGGCCCGGCCCGGCTCGATGTGTGGGAAGGCGATGCCCGCAAGTTGCAGTTCAGCGGCAGCCCTTGCGTGCTCGATATCTACCTCTACCCCGCAGCCAAGGATCGTGAGCCGCAGGCGACTTATCTTGATGCCCGTCGCAGCGATGGCCGCGATGTCGATCGCGCCGCCTGTGTCGCCGCGCTAAGGGCGCACTAGGCGTGTTTTTTTACCTAACGGTCAGACGGCGCCTGACCGTCATATAGTAACCGCTATTTAAGGATATTCGGCAATAGTCACCTGTGTGAAATAAGGGGGCTTTACCGCCATGAGCATGCATTACCGTGACCTGGCCGAGCGCGCGATGCTCGACGGCACGATCTCAGCCGAAGAGATCCTCGGGCTTCGCCACGAAGCCTGGTCTGATGGCGCGATGGACCTGGAAAAGGCCGAAGCGTTGTTTGTAGCCAATGATCGTCTCACAGAAGTCACGCCTGAATGGACCGATTTCTTCGTAGAGACACTGACCGAATTCATCGTCAACGGCGGCGATCCGCAGGGCTATGTCGATGACGCCAAAGCCGATTGGCTGGCCACGCATATCGATCGTGACGGCCGGCTTGAATCGATGGCCGAGCTGGAACTGGTCATCCGGATCATGGAAAAAGCGGTCAGCGTTCCAGCCGAAATGAAGACCTATGCCCTCGATCAGGTCAAACAGGCGGTGCTCGGAGGCACCGGGGTAACCCGCAAGGGCAGCGGTCTGCTGCCCGGCTGTATTACCGCTGCTGAATGCGACCTGCTGCGGCGGATGATTTTCGCCTCGGGTGGCGATCGCCCCGCTGGTGTCAGCAAGGATGAGGCGGAAATGCTGTTCCGGATCAAGGATGCCAGCCTCGAGGGCGAGAACGCGCCTGAATGGGAGCTGCTGTTCGTCCAGGGGGTCGCCAATTTCCTGCTGGGCTTTGGCGGAAATGAGCCCCTATCGCACAGCCGCGCGGTTGAACTTGAGACCTTCATGAACAGCGAAGGTGCCGGAATTGGCGGGTTTCTGGCCAATATGGCCCGCGCCGATGCTGGAACTGGTTTTGGCAGCCTGCTCTCGCTTGGCGCGCCCGGCCTTGGCAGCGAAGATGAGGGCGATCTTGATGATGATGGCGAAGACGCGCTGACAATCACCGATGGGGGATCGAGCTGGCTTCACACCAAGCTCGAAGCCGATGATCAGCTCGATCCGCTTGAAAAGGCACTGCTCGTGTTTATCGCCGATGAGACCGGGGAAGACTTCAAACCGTAAAGCTCTCGCCGCAACCGCAGGCTCCCTTGGCGTTGGGGTTGGCGAAGGTGAAACCGGCGGCGAAATCATCTTCGATCCAATCCATGACCGAGCCAACGAGGTAAAGAACCGAGCCGCCATCGATGAAGAAGGTTCCGCCCGGCGTTTCGATCCGCTCGTCAAAAGCCACCGCTTCGCTGACATAATCGACCGAATAAGCCAGCCCCGAGCAGCCCCGGCGCGGGGTGGATAGCTTGACCCCGATCGTGCCTGCGGGTGCCTGCGCCATCAACCTGGCGATCCGCGCTTCGGCTGCCGGCGTCAGGATTACTGCGGCGGGCAGCGGGCGGCGGGTGGTTGTGGAGGTGGTCGCGTTCATCACAGCATCCCCAGTTCGAGCCGGGCTTCATCGCTCATCTTGGCCGGATCCCACGGCGGATCCCAGACCAGATTGACCTCGGCATCACGCACCCCGGGCACTGCGCTAACCCGCAGTTCGACCTCGCCAGGCATTGATTCAGCGACCGGACAATGCGGCGTGGTCAGCGTCATCGAGACCACCACAGCGCCATCATCGGCCACGTCGACCCCGTAAATAAGTCCAAGATCATAGATGTTTACCGGGATTTCTGGATCAAAAATGTCCTTGAGCGCGGCGATCACGCCTTCATAAAGGTCGCCGCCCGGCTCGCCCGGAGTCACATTCTGCGGCTTTTCAGCGAGGAAGCCTTCGAGGTAATCGCGCTTGCGGTCCAGCTTTTCACCGACCGATTCAACGCGGCCTCTGGGCGGCGAGGCGACATTGTCCACTTCCTCGATCACGAAATTGCGGGGCTCATTTTCCATCACCCGAAAATCCTCTTGGTCCGTTCGATCCCGCGCAGCAACGCAGCTATATCACTCTGATCGCTGTATATTCCAAAGCTTGCCCGCGCTGTTGCAGACACCCCCAGGTGGTCCATCAGCGGTTGAGCGCAGTGGTGCCCGGCCCGGATCGCGACATTTTCCTCATCCAATATGGTGCCGAGGTCGTGCGGATGCACCCCCTCCAGCGCAAAACTGACGATCCCGGCGGAATCTTCCGGACCGAACAGAGTCACGTCATTCAGGTGCCGCAATTCATCGCGAAGCTGGCTGACCAGTGCGGTTTCATGGGCATGAATCGCTGCAATTCCAATGTTTTCGACATAGTCTATCGCCGCACCCAGTCCGATTGCCTCAACGATCGCAGGGGTTCCCGCTTCGAACCGCTGCGGCGGTTCGGCAAAAGTGGTGCCGGCAAAGCTGACCCGGTCGATCATCGCCCCGCCGCCCTGCCATGGCGGCATCGCTTCAAGGATTTCAGCGCGCGCCCACAGCACCCCGATCCCGGTCGGACCATACAGCTTATGGCCTGAAAACACATAGAAATCACAGTCCAGCGCGGCAACATCAACCGGAACTCGCGGCGGCGCCTGGCACCCATCGAGCAGCAGCTTTGCGCCAACATTGTGAGCCAGATCAGCCGCGCGGCGGGCATCAAGCACCGAGCCGAGCACGTTGGAAACATGCGCAAAGGCCACCAATTTGTGGGCTGGGGTGAGCATTTGCTCCGCTGCATCAAGGTCAATCCGGCCATCGAAAGACAGCGGGCAGACATCTACAGAGACGCCCCTGCCAGCGGCATACAATTGCCACGGGACGATATTGGAATGATGCTCCAGCGTGGACAGCAGGATCCGGTCGCCGGCTTTCAGATTTGCCGACCCCCAACTTTGCGCCACCAGATTGATCGCCTCGGTCGCACCCTTGGTGAAAACGACCTCTTCTTCCTGGCCGCCGATGAAGTTTGCAACCTTCCGCCGCGCCGCTTCGTAGGCCAGCGTCATGTTGGCCGAGCGAGCATAGACTCCGCGGTGGACGGTGGCGTAATCCGCCCCCATCGCGCGGACCGTCGCATCGATCACGCATTGCGGTTTTTGCGCGGTAGCGGCGCTATCAAGGTAGTGCCAGTTTGCCCCATCCTTGTTGAAAAGGCCGGGAAAATCGCCGCGCAGATCGGGCCTCAGGAGAGTTACCATGTTCACAGCAAAGCTCCCAGTGCCGCCAATGCCGCTGCGGTCAATTGGTCCTCTTGCGCCGCGCCGGCAAAGGCCTCGGCGATAAACGCCTGCAACATCAATCGCTTGGCCTCGGCAGGCGGCAGCCCGCGCGACTGGAGGTAGAACAAGCCGTTCGCATCCAGTTCGCCCACCGCGCAGCCGTGGGCGCATTTGACGTCATCGGCATAGATTTCAAGCTCGGGCTTGGCATTGGCGGTCGCGGTCCGCTCGAGCAGCATGGCGCGGACCGATTGTTCGCTGTCGGTGCCAATGCTCCCGCGCGCTACCGCAACTTTGCCAAGATAGGTGCCGGTGGCGCGGCCCGCCAGCACTGAGCGAACCAGCTGACGGCTGACCGCATTCGGCGCGGCGTGAACTACCTCGGTGACGATTTCCAGCGTCTGGTCGCCGCTGCCCAATTGCGCGGCGCCCAGCGTAAAATCCGCGCCCTCGCCCAGTTCGACTTCCACCGCGATCCGCCCGAATATCGGCGCGGCGTTCAATATCCGCAGATCAAACTTCGCGCCCGCCGCCAGCTTGATCGACAACGCCCGCGCGACTGCGCCGCCCGCCGGAGTGACAATCGCCAGCTGGGCTTCCTCGCCCGCCGCAACGCGAATGTCCTCGCGCGTCACCGGCCAGACGCCCGCCAGCGCCGCCACATCGCTGTAGCGGAAGGCTTCGTCCTTACGGGTGGGAAGGGCAAGCGCAGTGCTCATGCCGCCGTCGCCTGGGCCACCGCCTCGTAGCCCTCTTCTTCCAGCTGGTGCGCCAGTTCGGGGCCGCCGGTCTTGACGATCCGGCCGCCGGCCAGAACATGGACGAAATCGGGCTGCACATAATCGAGCAGGCGCTGGTAATGGGTGATCAGCAGCACGCCCTTGTTGGGCCGCCGCATGATCGCATTGATCCCCTCACCCACGATCCGCAGCGCATCGATATCGAGGCCCGAGTCAGTCTCGTCGAGCACGGCAAAGCTTGGATCGAGGATCCCCATCTGGACCATTTCGGCGCGCTTCTTCTCGCCACCCGAGAAACCGACGTTGACCGGGCGTTTGAGCATTTCCATGTCCATCCTGAGCAGCGCGGCTTGTGTCCGCGCCAGCTTCAAAAACTCGCCCCCCGAGAGCGGTGCTTCGCCCCGGCTGCGGCGCTGGGAATTGAGGCTTTCGCGCAGGAACTGGACGAAGGAAACGCCGGGAATCTCGACCGGATACTGGAAGCCGAGGAACAGTCCGGCAGCGGCGCGCTCATGCGGTTCGAGGGCGAGCAAATCTATCCCCCTCCCGCTTGCGGGAGGGGTTAGGGGTGGGTGAGTCTGATCGGGCGATGCTCCTGAAGGCACTGACCCACCCCCGGCCCCTCCCGCAGGCGGGAGGGGAGTGAATGTGGCCGAACCACCCGTCACCGCATACCCGGGCCGCCCGCCCAGCACATAGGCCAGCGTCGATTTGCCCGCACCGTTCGGCCCCATGATCGCATGGATCTCGCCCGCATTGATGCTGAGCGAAAGGCCCTTGAGGATCGGCTTGTCGGCGACCGTGGCGGAGAGGTTATTGATTTGGAGCATTAAAGTCTCTTGCAAAGTACGTTTACTGGAAAGTCTCTTATGGGCTGCAAATTTCCAGGAGGAGTGTCGACTGCGAGGCCGAAGTGGGTGATGCCTGTAATTTCAAGCACATGTTGCTCACCGCGAGCATCAACTACGATTTCCTCGCCAATTCTAGGTAGAACCGCGAATTCGTGCTTCCCAAGGGACATGGCTTCAACCGCATCGCTACCGACAAGCACAGTCAGCTCGATGCTATCACTTTTGTCATTCATACGAAAAATCCTTCTGATCTAATCCCCAGCAGCTTCTGCGCTTCGACTTCCTTAAGCCCCTCCTCTTCAGGGGAGGGGTTGGGGTGGGGTCTATCCTCTGGACGGAAGGTCTCGTTTGTCATCCAACCGAGCCTTCCAACGAAATCCCCAGCAGCTTCTGCGCCTCGACCGCGAACTCCATCGGCAGTTGCTGCAGCACCTCTTTCGCAAAGCCGTTGACGATCAGCGTCACCGCCTCTTCCGTCCCCAGCCCGCGTTGCTGGGCGTAGAACAGCTGGTCGTCGGAGATTTTCGACGTCGTGGCTTCGTGTTCGATCTGCGCCGAGGGGTTCTTCACCTCGATATAGGGCACGGTATGCGCGCCGCAGGTCGAGCCCAGCAACAACGAATCGCACTGGGTGAAATTGCGTGCGCCCTCAGCGCCCGGCGCGATCCGCACCAGCCCGCGATAGGTGTTGTTGCTGTGCCCGGCGCTGATCCCCTTGGAGATGATGGTCGAGCGGGTGCCGCGCCCGTTGTGGATCATCTTGGTGCCGGTGTCGGCCTGCTGGTAATTGTTGGTCACCGCGACCGAGTAGAACTCGCCAACGCTGTCTTCGCCGTTGAGCACGCAGCTGGGATATTTCCACGTCACCGCGCTGCCGGTTTCGACCTGGGTCCAGCTCACTTTCGAACGCTTGCCCTGGCACAGCGCGCGCTTGGTGACGAAGTTATAGATCCCGCCCTTGCCTGCCGCGTCGCCCGGATACCAGTTCTGCACCGTGCTGTATTTGATCTCGGCATCGTCCATCGCGACCAGTTCGACCACCGCAGCATGGAGCTGGTTTTCATCGCGCATCGGCGCGGTGCAGCCTTCGAGGTAGCTGACATAGCTGCCTTTTTCCGCCACGATCAATGTGCGTTCGAACTGCCCGGTGTTTTCGGCATTGATCCGGAAATAGGTGCTAAGCTCCATCGGGCAGCGCACGCCCTCGGGAATGTAGACAAACGTCCCGTCCGAAAAGACCGCGCAGTTGAGCGCGGCGAAATAATTGTCATGCATCGGCACGACCTTGCCGAGCCATTTGCGGACCAGCTCGGGATATTCGCGCAGGGCCTCCGAAATCGAGCGAAAGATCACGCCGGCGCGTTCCAGCTCGGCGCGGAAGGTGGTGGCAACCGAAACGCTGTCGAACACCGCATCGACCGCGACCTTGCGCGCGCCTTCGACCCCGGCGAGGAACTTCTGCTCCTCGATCGGAATGCCGAGCTTTTCGTAAACCCGCAGGATTTCGGGATCGACCTCATCGAGGCTGCCAAGCTTGGGCTTTTCCTTCGGCGCGGCATAGTAATAGGCGTCCTGATAATCGATCGGTGGGATATTCAATTTGGCCCAATCGGGCGGGGTCATGGTCAGCCAGTGGCGATAGGCCTTAAGCCGCTGTTCGAGCATCCACTCGGGCTCGTTCTTCTTGGCCGAAATGAACCGGACGGTGTCTTCATTCAGCCCCTTGGGCGCGAAATCGGTTTCGATGTCCGAGGCCCAGCCGTGTTCGTAATCGGCGGCACGCGCGGCGGCGTCATGCGCGGCCTGATCCTTGAGGGTGGTTAGATCGGTCATGCTGGGGCTTTGTTTGTAAAGGCGAGGGGGTTCGCAAAAAGGAAGGGGGTCTCACACGAAGACACGAAGATGTTGCGCCGCAGGCTATGCTGCACTGTCCGTGCTGCCGCCAGGCGTCGTGCAGCGAAGCGACGAGGAAGGCCTGCGGCGCAGCGCAGCATCTTCGTGTCTTCGTGTGAAACAAACCTCTTCATCACCCCACCACCTCGGCCAGCTGGGTCAGCGGCACGCCGGCCAGCGCACCGCGCATCGTTTCATTGACCAGCCCCCAATGCGGGCGGACCGAGCAGGCCGCTTCCATCCCGCAATCATGGCGGCCATGTTCGACACAGGGTGTGAGTGCGATCGGGCCTTCAACCGCCTCGATGATATCGGCGAGTGAAATAGCCGCAGCGGGGCGCGCCAGCTTGAGCCCGCCGCCCACACCGCGAACCGTGCGCAGCAGGCCAGCCGCGGTCAATTTGCTGACCAGCTTCTGCACGGTGGGCGCGGGCAGGCCGGTCTCTGCCGCCAGCTGCGCGGCGTTGATCTGCGCAAAGCCGCAATGGCGCGCGGCGGCGCTCATCGTGACAACGGCATAATCGGCCATGCTGGACAGGCGCATAGATGCTTCCCGGTTAAATCAGAGTGATTCGTTCCGGTTTTATCTAGGCCTGCTTGGGCGCGATTTCAAGTTTCCGGGATTCCCGCCAGCCCTGGCGTAATCTCGCGGAAATTGCGCAGATCGAGCAACGCCTCAAGGATCGGCTGTTCGCTATCGCCCAGCCGGGCCGGGGTGCGCCCGGCAAACAGCCGGATTTCACGGATCAGATGCGACTGATCGTAGAACAGATTGAGCAGCCCGGCGATCTGCTCGTCGCTGGTCTCGGGCGACTGAAGCAGCGCCGCGACCCGCAAGGCGCGATATTTGCGCACCAACTGTTTGGGCGGGACACCATAGTACCGCTCGACCAGCCGTTGCAGCTGCCGCTCCGAATAATCGGACCCAGCGATCAGCGCCTCCAGCGGCGGGTCCAGACTGCCCGACAGCCAGGCGGTGACCTGCCCCATCAGTGCATCATGGCGCGGATTGATCGGGCGCACCCGTGCGGCGATAAACTCGGCGATCTCGGTGCACATCATCTCTGGCGACATCGCTCCTGACGTGTAAGCCGCGCGGAGCCGGTCGCCCAGCGCCACGACTTCCGGGCCGATATACGCGCCCGCATCATACAGCCGGTTGCCGTGCTCACCGGCATTCAGCCCGGTAAACGCTGCCCAGCCGCGCGGCAACAGCGCGGCACCGACGCAATGGAACGGGCCCTCGACCTCGAACGGCACGGCGACTGCAGAGGGGGTCATCAGCGAAACCGGGTGCGAGGGATCGGTGATGCCGCTGGCAAAATGCATCTTTCCGTGGCCGCGCAGAAAAAAGTAGAGAAAGCCAACTGCCGCAGGCTGCATGTCGCGGATATCCGCCTC
>JANMKT010000002.1:0-2207 GCA_031372185.1 Novosphingobium sp. | reverse complement strand
CGGCAATCCGCATGTGATTTTCTTCGTGGACGATTGCGATGCAGTGGACCTTGCCCGGCTTGGCCCGCTGATCGAACACGATCCGCTGTTTCCCCAGGCGGTCAATGTCAATGTTGCGACGGTGATCAGCCGGTCAGCGATCAAGCTTAGAGTATGGGAACGCGGCGCGGGGCTTACGCTGGCCTGCGGCACTGGTGCTTGCGCCACCGCGATTGGCGCGATGCGGCGCGGGTTGGTCGAGCGCAGCGTGACAGTCACCCTGCCCGGCGGACCGCTCCAGATCGAATGGACCGAGACGGGCCAGATCGTGATGAGCGGCAGCGCGCGCGAATCCTTTCGCGGCGAGTTCGATCCTGCGGCCTTTGGAGTCCCAGTGTGACGGTGGAAGTCATTTCGCTGGGCTGCCGGTTGAACCTGTCCGAAAGCGAGGAGTTACGCGGGCTGTTGTCCGGTTCGCAAGATCTGATCGTGGTCAACAGCTGCGCGGTGACCGCCGAGGCTGTTCGTCAGACCCGCCAGGCAATCCGCCGCGCCCGCAAAGCCCGGCCTGCTGCGCGGCTGCTGGTGACCGGGTGCGCCGCAGAGGTTGAACGCGCCGCACTGGTCGCCATGCCCGAGGTTGACGGGCTGATTGCCAATTCCAGCAAGCTGGACCCGCGCGCCTGGAATGTCGCCGCCGCGACCTCGCCATCAAGCAGCAGCCATACCCGCGCCTTCATCGCGGTGCAGAATGGCTGCGATCACGCCTGCACCTTCTGCATCATTCCGCAGGGCCGCGGACCAAGCCGCTCCCGAGCGCCAGCCGAAGTTGTCGCCGATGTGCAGCGCCATCTGGCGGCAGGTGCCCGCGAAGCGGTGCTGACCGGGGTTGATCTGACCAGCTGGGGTCATGATTTGCCGGGCGCGCCAAGGCTGGGCACGCTGGCCGCAGCGATCCTTGCCGCTTGCCCTGCGTTGGGCCGGCTGCGGCTGTCCTCGCTCGACGGGGTTGAGATCGATCCCGAGCTGTTCGAGCTCCTGGCCAGCGAAGCCCGGGTCATGCCGCATGTCCATCTTTCGCTCCAATCAGGCCACGATCTGATCCTCAAGCGGATGAGACGGCGGCACTCGCGCGCCGATGCGTTTGGCTTGGTGGAACGGCTGCGCCGAGCCCGCGCGGACATCACTATCGGGGCCGATATCATCGCCGGATTCCCGACCGAGGATGCGGCGATGCATGCCGCCAATCGCTCGATCATTGCCGAACTTGGCATCGTCCAGGGCCATATTTTCCCCTATTCCCCCCGCCCTGGCACGCCAGCCGCCCGGATGCCGCAAGTCGATTCGCGAATTGTCCGCGCCCGCGCAGCCGAATTGCGCAGCGATGTGGCAGCGGTGCGGGCACACTGGCTTGGCACCCTGATCGGCCAGCCGCAGCGCGTGCTTGCCGAGCGCGACGGGACAGGCCATGCGGAAAACTTCGCGCGGGTGCAGTTGGCACCCGGCACACCGCCCGGAACCATCGTGACAATAACCCCCACCCGGATCACCGAAGGCCTGTTGGCATGACTGCTGAGACCTGGTCTGAACGCTTGATGGGCGGCTTTCGCAAGACGTCGGAGCTCCTGACCGAAAACCTCGCCGGGATCGTCTCCACGACGAAGCTGGACGAAGCGCAGCTGGATAATCTGGAAGATGCGCTGATCCTGTCAGATCTTGGCCCGCGCACTGCGGCGCGGATCCGCGCGCGACTGGCCGAGGGACGGTTTGAACGCGGCGTGAGTGAGGTCACAATCCGCGAAGCCGTAGCCGCAGAAATCGCCGCGATCCTGCGTCCTGTTGCCAAACCATTGGAGATCGTCGCTTTCCCCCGCCCGCAGGTGATCCTGGTGATCGGGGTCAATGGATCGGGCAAAACCACCACCATCGCCAAGCTGGCACATCTGTTCCAGGAACAGGATTACGGCGTTATGCTGGCCGCCGGCGACACGTTCCGCGCTGCTGCGATCGAGCAACTGGCGGTTTGGGCTGCGCGGCTGGGGGTGCCGATCATTCGCGGTCCCGAAGGCGGCGATCCGGCCAGCGTGGTGTTCGACGGGGTTAAGCTCGCCACCGAGACGGGCATTGATGCGCTGATCGTCGATACCGCCGGGCGGCTCCACAACAAGCGCGAGCTGATGGACGAGCTGAGCAAGATCCGCCGGGTGCTGGGCCGCCTCAACCCCGAG
>JANMKT010000042.1:0-37117 GCA_031372185.1 Novosphingobium sp. | reverse complement strand
CGCTGTCTTATGAATTACTGGCCCAGCACTGCCCGGCAGACTGGCAGCAGCGCGCTGCAAACGGCGATCCGGCCCGAACCGGCTGGGATCCGCCGTCGGCCCTGCTTTCACCGGCCAACACTGCGGCGATGGGCTGGCTGCGCGCTGTCGCAACCGCATTTGTCGGATTGATGAAACAAGCTGGCGTCATCGTTAGATTCCAGATCGGCGAGCCGTGGTGGTGGGTCATGGCTGACGGCCGGATCTGCCTGTATGACACCGCCGCCAAGGCTGCGCTGGGCGGAAATCCGCCGGTGATCACCGATCTGCGCCAGCCGCTCGATCTGGCGCGAACCACCTTGCTTGACCAGGCCGGGGCGCTGCTCGCTGCTTCGACCGCAGCGTTGCGTGATGCTGCACGAACTGCTGCAGCGCCGGGCTCGGCCGAAGTGCTGCTGCTCGCCTTCCTGCCGGGCGTACTCGATCCCGCCATGCCCGAAATACGGCGAGCTAACCTGCCCACCGGCTGGGCCTCACCCGCTTTCGACCGGCTGCAGCTGGAAGATTATGACTGGCTGACCAGCGGCGCCGATGCCTACCGCCGCGCTGCCTATGCTGCGGTCGATGCCCGGCTCGGCTATCCCGCTGCGGCGCAGGACTATCTGGCCGGTTTCGTGCTCCTGCCCGCCCAGACCGATCAATGGCGCAGGATCGATGCCGGGCTTGATGAAGCCGCCGCCCGCCTTGCCCATGAACGCTTTGTCTGGGCGCTGCCCCAGGTTAGCCGTGACGGTTATTTGCGCCTGCCCCAACCCGAGGATGAGGACACCATGCTGCCGTTCGATGATGTGCCCTATCCGCTCGCGCTGGGCCGCGATGCTACCATAACCCCGGAATTCTCGACCAGTGTCGCAGTCACGGCCTCGGGCTATGAACGCCGCAACAGCCTGTGGTCCGATGCACGGCTGCGCTTCGATGTCGGCCCCGGCATCCGCTCCGAGGTGGAGCTGGGGATCCTGCTGGGCTTTTTCCGCGCCCGCCGCGGTGCGGCCCGCGGCTTTCGGCTGCGCGACCCGTCAGACTTCAGTTCCAAAGCGATGATCGCCGTCCCGGCCATGACCGATCAGCTGATTGGCACCGGCAATGGCGTCACGGCAAGCTTCCCGTTGATCAAGCGGTATGGCGAAGGCGACGTGGTCCAGCTGCGCCGGATCACCCGGCCCCAGCGCGCCAGTGTGCTGATCAGTGTCGACGGGGTCTCGGTTAGTGGCTGGACGCTTGGTCCCCAAGGCGTGATCACTTTCACCGCGCCTCCAGCGGCGGGCAAGGCATTGCGCGCCGGCTTCCTGTTCGATGTCCCGGTCCGGTTTGCCGAAGACCGGCTCGAAATCTCTGGAGCAGCGTTTGCGGCAGGCGAGGCCCCCAGCGTGCCGATCATCGAAATTCGGGAAGCATCATGAGCAGGGTCTGGTTCGCGCAGCCGCTGGAAAGTGTCGCCACTTTCTGGCGGGTGCTGCGCCGTGATGGGGTGGCGCTGGGCTTCACTACCCATGACCGTGACCTGTGGATCGACAATATCCTCCACCGCGCCACCCCCGGCATGATCCCTTCCGCGATCCGCCGCTCGGCCGATTTCGAGCCGGACAGCGCTGAAGTCCAGGGTGCACTGAGCCATGATTCGATTTCCGCAGCAGACCTTGCCATTGGCCGGTTCGACGGTGCCCGCGTGCTGATCGGGCTGGTTGATTGGGAAACCCTGGAAAGCCAGTTGCTCTATCGCGGCGCGATCGGGGCGGTGGCCGAAGAGGCGGGCGGATTCACTGCCACCCTGCAATCGCGCAAGGCCGAACTGCACCGCGATCCAGTGCCGCGCACCAGCCCCAGCTGCCGCGCTACATTCTGCGGTCCGGGCTGCACGCTCTCTGCTGCCCGGTTCAGCCATGATGCCAGACTGACTGGCTTTGATCCCGTGCAAAATGCCGTTTCGCTTGATTGCGCCGCCCTTCCGGCCGCCTTGATCGGCGGCAGCCTGCGCTGGCTCGATGGTCCGCAAGCCGGGACTACAACCGATCTCGTCGCGCTCAGCAATGGGGCGCTGGTCGCCGATATCCCGCTCGATGCGCCGCCACCAATCGGCACACGAGCAGTAGTTCGCGAGGGCTGCGACCGGACTCTGCAAACCTGCACCACGCGCTTTGGCAACGCGCTCAACTTTCAGGGCGAGCCGTTCCTGCCGGGCAATGATCTGGTCACCCGCTATCCCTCGCCCGTCGGATGAGCGGCTTGGCGCTGGCCCGGGCGGCGCAGGCGCTGGTCGGAACCAGGTTCCGGCTCCACGGCAGGGACCCGGCAACCGGACTTGATTGTATCGGGCTGTTCGCGGCGGCACTGATTGCGATCGGCAGACCCGCTCCGATCCCGACCGGCTATACGTTCAAACTGCGCAACCTTGATCACTGGCTACCCGATCCCGCCGCTTGCGGCTTTGCCATCACTGAGGGCCCGATCATTCCCGGCGATGTAGTGCTGCTCGATCTCGGGCCTTGCCAGCAGCACCTTGCGATCGCGCTCGAAGCGGGCCGGTTCATTCATGCCCACGCCGGACTGCGCCGGGTAGTCGAAGGCTTAGGCCCGCTGCCGGGCGTTGTCCGGCTCCACTGGCGCATGCTCCCTACAGATTGAGGATATCTCGCATGGCAACTCTGCTGTTCTCCGCCCTCGGCACTTTGATTGGCGGCCCGATTGGCGGAGCAATCGGCGCGCTTGTCGGCCGCCAGGTCGATGGGCAGATCTTTGGGTCCGGTGCCCGCGAAGGGCCGCGCCTCAAAGAGCTGGCCATCACCACGTCCAGCTATGGCACGCCAGTGCCGCGCCAGTTTGGGCGGATGCGGGTGGCTGGCACCATCATCTGGGCGACCGATCTGGTCGAACACCGCGACAAGCACGGCAACGGCAAGGGCAAGCCGGCCACCATCAACTACACCTACACCGCGTCGCTGGCGGTGGCCCTTTCAAGCAGACGGATCATCAGCGTCGAGCGGGTCTGGGCCGATGGCAAGCTGCTGCGCGGCAGCGGCGGTGACATGAAAGTCGCCGGAACTTTCCGCTATCATACCGGCGAGAGCAATCAACCCGCTGACCCCTTGCTCGCGGCAGCCGAAGGCGCGGCCCAATGCCCCGCATACCGGGGCACTGCCTATGCTGTCCTTGAAGATCTGGAACTTGGCGAGTTTGGCAACCGGATTCCGGCGCTAACCTTTGAAGTTATCGCGGACCAAGGGACATTGCCATTGGCGGCACTGCTTGAAGGAGTAATCGAGGACAGCGATGCAACCCTGCAACTGTCAGGAATTGCCGGTCTTTCCTGTGACGGCGCACTTTCCGATACGTTGGCTATGCTTGATCCGGTCTATCCGATGGACTGCAATGCCAGCGGTAATAGCCTGGCGATTGCCGCCGACCAGTTCCAGTCGGCGCTGCGGACCCTGCCCGAAGCGGCGACGGCCAGTGAAGACGATGCTTTCGGCGGCAACGCGGGTTTCAGCCGCAAGCGCGCACCCGAAAGCGAAGCCCCGCTCGCCGTGCTGCGCTATTACGACATCGCGCGAGACTATCAGCCGGGAGCACAGCGCGCGCCCGGACGGCCACTGGCGGGGCAGCCGCGGACGATCGAGCTGCCCGCCGCGATGGAGGCATCCGAAGCGCGCCGCCTGGTTGAACACGCGGCTCGGCGTGCTGGCTGGGCTCGCCAGACCCTCTCGTGGCGGGTTACCCAACTCGATCCGGCGATTGCCCCCGGCTCGGTTGTCGCGGTGCCTGGCCATCCGGGGCGCTGGCGCATTCGCGACTGGGAATGGCGGACCAGCGGGGTTGAGCTCACTCTCATGCGACTCGCCCCGATTGCCGCACAACTTGGCCAGCAAGTCGATCCGGGCCGCTCAAATCCAGCGCTCGACCTGCCGCTGGCGACCACGGCTCTGGCGGCCTTCGAGTTGCCCTGGGATGGTTTGGGTAGCGGTATTTCCCCGGCGATCTTTGCTGCGGCATCTTCGCCGGCGAGCAACTGGGCCGGCGCGGCCTTATACGTCGATCAAGGTGATGGCACCCTCCAGCCGCTTGGTCCCAGCGGCCGGAACCGCAGCGTAATGGGTGCGGCCGTCGATGTTCTCGGCGCAAATCCTCCGTTTCTGCTCGACCGGACCAGGTCAGTGACGGTCGAGTTGCTGGGCAGCGACATGGTTTTGGCCGATGCGAGCCTGAGACAATTGGCTCAAGGTGCCAACCGCGCCATGCTGGGCGACGAAATAGTCCAGTTTGCCCGGGCGGTTCCGCTTGGTGCCAGGCGTTGGCGGCTCGAGGGGCTGTGGCGCGGGCGCGGCGGGACGGAAAATGCCGTGGCTGGCCACCAGGCCGGAGAGAGCTTTGTGTTGCTCGATGGCAATGCAGTGGCGTTGGCGGCTGAGGCCGTGGGCGCAGTTCCCGGCAGTGTAATCGCTGCAATCGGACTTGCGGAAAGCTCGGCCGTAATCGCTCCGATCCGCTTGCGCGGAATTACCACCCGCCCGCTTGCCCCGGTCCACGGACGCCTCAAAATCACGGCCAGCGGGCAGGTGCAACTTGGCTGGACCCGCCGCGCCCGAGGGGCCTGGAACTGGCCGGATAGCGTCGACACTCCGCTGGGCGAGCAAAGCGAAAGTTACGAAGTAATCTTCGGCACCGCAGTTGCCCCGATCGCCCGTTGGGAGCTGAGCAGCGCCCAGCTGATCATCGCCGCAACCGAATACGCGAGCCTCGTGGCCGCCGCTCCGGGGGCACGCTTTGCGGTGCGCCAGCGCGGCGACCGCGGCATTTCGGAACCCCTCGCCATTCCCGTTCCCTGATCCAGCCACCCTTCCCCTAAACTACCCAAGGACCATGCCATGAGCGATCCGATCAGCTTTGACAGCCGCAGTGCGCGCTTCGAACTGCCTTTCCTGTTTGCCGGGCAATCCCAGAAGGAAGGTTACGTCAACGAATGCGCCGCGCGCACCGATGCCCTGCTGCATTGCGCGATCGAGGGCGAGGCGGCCGCCCCGCCAGCGACGCCAGTCGATGGCACCAGCTGGCTGGTCGGAGCGGCGGCGAGCGGCGACTGGGCGGGCCAGGCTGGCAAGATTGCCGCGCGGCAAAGTGGTAATTGGCTGTTTTTTGCGCCGCGGGATGGCATGCGCGTGCTTAATCGGGCGACCGGACAGGAAGTTCGCTATCATGGCAGTTGGAAAATCGCGAACCGGCCCGCTTTACCGACTGGCGGTACGACAGTTGATATGGAAGCGCGATCTGCGATCAGCGCCTTGATCGCCAGCCTGACCACCGCTGGAGTCATTCCGGCCAGTTGATTGCCAGCAATCGGATTCTGTTCCATTCGCCGCTATACAAGCGCGAATCACCGTATTTTGAGGCCAGTTCATGGCTTTGGAGACATAATTCGCGGCATTCTTGCAACAGTGTGGAACTTTGTCCGCTTGCGCCAGTTATCCGAAGAAGTTACACCATGAGTTACTCGGTGGTTCAATACTCTACCTAAAAGGGGAATACGAAAATGCGGAATCTGGTCATTGGGATGGCGCTGGCCTCCACGGCCCTGGCTTCACCGGCCCTCGCGCGCGATGATGCCTGGTACATCGAAGGTGACTTCGGTGCCATGATCGTCGAAGACATGAACTTTGATGTCAACGGGGTTGCAAACGCAGCAACGGCTGACCTCAAGACCGGCTACGATGTTGGCGGGATTGTCGGTTATGATTTCGGTGGTTTCCGGCTTGAAGCCGAAACCAGCTATCGCCGTGCTGGAATTGACAGTGTGACCAGGTCAGGCCCGGGCACGCCAGGCGTAGGCGGTAACGCCAACGCGCTGAGCTTCATGATGAACGGCCTGCTCGATTTTGGTGCGGATGATGGCCTTCAGGGCTTTGTCGGCGGTGGTGTTGGCGTCAGCCGTGTTAAGGTGCTCGCCAATGACGTCGCTAGGGTGACCACCAATGGCATCACCGCTATTGGTAACCTTGACGATTCTGACACCGGTTTTGCCTGGCAAGCTTTGGCCGGCGTTCGTATGCCGATCAGCGACAGTGTCGACATCGGCTTGAAGTATCGCTTCTTCAACGCCAACAATGTTGATTTGATCAACACACTTGGCCAAAGCACTAGCACCCGCTTCCGTTCGCACTCGCTGATGCTGACGCTGGGTTACAACTTTGGTGGCGCTCCTGCGGAAGTGGCTCCTCCGCCACCCCCGCCGCCGCCTCCGCCGCCCCCGCCTCCTCCTCCGCCGCCGCCGCCCATGGCAGTGTGCAACAAGGGTCCCTACATCGTGTTCTTCGACTGGAATAAGTCGGACATCACACCCGAAGCGGCAACCATCCTTGACAGCGCCGTTACTGCCTATGGCAGCTGCGATCGCGTGCCCGTCATGCTGGCCGGCTATGCCGACCGTTCGGGCAGCCCCGCTTATAACCAGGGTCTGTCTGAGCGCCGTAATGGTTCGGTCACCGGCTACCTCACCTCGCATGGCGTTGCAGCCGACGCGATCACGGGCCAGGGCTTCGGTGAAGCCAATCCGCGCGTGCCCACTGCGGACGGTGTTCGCGAACTGCAGAACCGCCGCGTTGAGATCACTTACGGTCCAGGTTCGGGCATGTAAGCTGGCCTCACAGCCAAATGTTCAAGGGGCCGGAGCAATCCGGCCCCTTTTTCGTTTGGGTCTTGGCCCAAAATCGCCATTTGCTAAAGCATGATGCGATAAACCTGAATCGCCTCATGCTCTATAATTCTTTGTTGTCGCGTGATTTTTTACGAAAAACCGGTTCCCACTTTTCCGCATCACGCGCCAAGGTGCAGTTAACCGGTCTGGCCCTAAATCTTTTCGCCTGCGGCCACGGCCCGCTCGATCATCGTTTCAGCCGCGCGCGGCACCAGCCGCAGCGCAGCCACCAGCAGCACCGCACCGATCGGCACCACAATCAATGTCGACATCACACCCCGGGCGAGATCATCGCCGTTCGCTGCCGAGACATAGCCCGCCATGAACGGGCCTAACGCCAGGCCGACAAGTGTTGTGGCAAGAAAAAATGTAGCGGTTGCCGTGCCGCGCATGCGCGGCAAAACAAGCGCCTGGCTCGCCGCCGCTGCCGCTCCTAGTGCCGAGGAATAAACCATGACGGCCAAAAAGCTCAGAACCGCAAATGCGCTGAAACTGGAGGCGGTGTAAGCCCCGATCAGTGGTGCGACCACGGCCAGCAATCCGAACAGGACCACCATAACCCGGCCATTGGCAAACCGCATCTGGAGCAGGTCAGCAGCCCGTCCTCCCAGAATGACACCGATGAAACCGGCAACCGCCCCCGGGGCGCCAATCAACCAACCGAGTTCTGCCTTGGGAATGTGGAAGACCCGTTCGGCATAAGGGGCGCCCCAGTAGCTGGCGGCATAGGCGATGAACGCAACCATGCCATAGCCGAGCGTCGTACACAGGAATGCAGGCGATCCCCAGATCAGGCGAAAAGCAGGCAAATCACGTGATCGCAGCGCTGAAGCCCAGCAAAATACCGAATAGATGCCGACTCCGATGAAAATCCACTGCTTGGCTGTCGACTCCCCAAGCATCATGGTCAGGCCGAACGCCGCCAGCACGATCGCCGCAACAACCGCAAGATTTAGCGCCAGCGCGCCGACGCCGCGCCGTGCCGCGCCGATCAAGGTCAATGGCGGAATCACATCGAGCAGTTCGGCCATGAACCCGCGGAAAGGACGCGGGTCACTCGGGGTCGGCAAGCCATCAATCGCCCCGCGGACTGGCTCGCGCAGGGTTGAAACCCACAAGGCCATCAAAAGCCCGGGCAGACCGACTGCGAGAAACGCCGCTTGCCAACCGACTAGCCCAAGCGGTCCGCCACCTGGAAAAGCGATATTCCACCGCTGGACAATCACCCCGCCAATCAGCAGCGAAAGACCGCCGCCGAGGTAGAGTCCCGACGAATAGATCGCCAGCGCGGTCCCGCGAAGCCGCTGTGGAAACATGTCAGAGATCAGCGAGTAGGCCGCCGGGCTGGCAGTTGCCTCTCCCACCCCCACCCCGATACGCGCCGCAGTGAGCGCAGTCCCGTTTCTCGCAAAGCCAGAGACTGCAGTCATCACTGACCACAGCGCCAGGCCAAAGCTCATCAGTCGGACCCGGTGCCAGCTGTCTGCCAGTCGCCCCAACGGAATCCCGAACAGCGCATAAAACACCGCAAAGGCTGTTCCATAGAGAAACCCAAGATCCGCATCGGTTAGTTTGAGATCCGCCTTGATATCGTTGGCGAGGATCGAGAGGATCTGGCGGTCAACGAAATTGAGGACATAGACCAGCACCAGAACCCCCAGCATATACCAGCTGTATGCACTAACGGGCTGCTCTGCGGGGGGAGGCTGATCCATCAAGGGTCCTTTCAACTGGCTGTATAGGGCATGGGATCGATCAGGCCCGCCGCAGCAAAGCCCGCGCGGCGCAAGCGGCAGCTATCGCAACGGCCGCAGGCACGACCATCGGGCTGCGGATCATAGCACGACCAGCTCAGTGCCGGATCAAGGCCCAACCGATCAGCGGCTTGCGCAATTTCGGCCTTGCCGAGATATTGCAGCGGCGCATGGATCTGGAAATCGCCCCCTTCGGCCCCGGTCTTGGTGGCAAGGCGCGCCAGATCGGCGAAGGCAGCAATGAACTCCGGCCGACAATCAGGGTAGCCTGAATAATCGAGCGCATTGACCCCGATGAAAATGTCGCGCGCGCCCAGCGCCTCGGCCCAGGCTAGGGTCAGCGAGAGGAACACCAGGTTCCGCGCCGGAACATAGGTCACCGGGATATCCTCGCCGATACCATCCTTGGGCACTGACAGATCAGAAGTGAGCGCCGAACCGCCGAACTGGCGCAGATCGAGTGGCAGGACGACATGGCGCTCCACCCCGAGCCTGTCTGCAATCACGCGGGCCGCCTCAATCTCGCGGCGATGGCGTTGATTATAATCAATTGTCAGGGCATTGATCGTATATCCGGCCTCACGGACGAGTCCGGCCACGACCATCGAATCAAGCCCGCCCGACAATAGCACTACCGCTTTGCGGCCTGATCTTTCTGCGACACTCTGCATCGCACCGGGCTAACCGCTACCGGTGCAGCAGGCAACAGCCGTCATTGCACTTTGTCAGCTGGCGCAATCCCCCACGCGGCGCGCTTCGACGGAAAAATCAAACGGCAGCCCTTCGGCAATGCCCTGGCTGTCGATCTGGACCAGACTGTTGGTTTCGCGGCGAATATGGGTGCGGCCATAGCCGCGACCACGACAAGTGTATTGCACGGTAACCTGGCCCGGCTGATCATCGATGATGAAGCGTTCGCAGTTCGGTTCGGAATGACGCAGCTGGATGAGCCGGCGCCCATTGGCGATACACAGCCGCTCCACCAGATTACGGCCATCGCGCAAACGCAATTCCCATTTGCCGCGTTCAAGCTGATCCAGCATGGCAAGCGCCGGACGCTGACCTGCTGCAGGAACGGCGCTGACGAGCAGTGCGGCGAGCAGCGCCCCGGCCAATCGCAAAGTCCTGTTCCGCACCGGCTACCACCTCAATCTTCACACAACGAGCGGCCGACTGACCACCGTGCTGTTAAGCGGGCTTGTATCATAGCGACGGATTGCGGCCAAGCGTGTTAATTTATCGGCGAGTTGAGCCATCAAAGGTCAATATCGAACAATTTCGAGCAGAAAGCGCAATCGACCACGATCATTCCTGCATCATCACGCATCTCTGCGCGCTCCGCTTCCGGGAACTGGGTGAGGACTGAGCGGTAGTGCTCGATGCTACAACGGCATCCCCGAGATAATTCCATGCCTGGTTCAACCCGCACTTCCTGTTCCTCGTGAAACAGCCGCCAGATCATCGCTTCGAGCGAAAGATCAGAATTGACCAGTTCGTCATGCTTCGTGCTCCCGGCCAATGCCGCGACATGCTCCCACTCCGGATGATCGAGCCGCACATGGAGACGCTCGCGCCCCTCCTCCCCCTCAGCCAGGTGCTGGACCAGGAGGCCGCCCGCCACGCAGTTCGAGCCATTCGATCGCACCGCCAGGCGGATCAGCGTTGGCACCTGCTCGGATTGGGCGAAATAGGCCTGAAGCGCCTCGGCCAGCGAATTGCCTTCAAGCGGGACAATTCCCTGATAGCGCTGGCTGGCAGCGGCAAGATCGAAGGTCAGCGCCAGATAGCCCTGACCGAACAGCGCGAACAGCGAAGGGTTCGCGCCCAATGCCGCCAGCCGCTCCGCATCATGGCGGACATAGCCGCGCAACTCCCCCCCCCGATAATCGCAGACCAGCAGGTTGACGATGCCACCGCTCGTCTGTGCTTGCAGCGTGAGCTGTCCGCCCTCGTCCTTGAACAGTCCGCCGATCAGCGCGGTAAGCGCGAGTGCCTCGGCCAGCAGGTGCTTGATCGCCGGAGGATAATCATGCGCGGCGAGGATCGTCTCCAGCGCCGGTCCGAGCCGGACGATCCGCCCCCGCGCATGGCGCGCCGGGATGGTGAATGACAGCAGCCGGTCAAACCCGGTTTCACTTTCCGGAATCTGCGAAATCGCGCTCACAATTGACCGAAGGTCCAGCGCAGCACAGACTTCTGGGCATGGATGTGGTTTTCCGCCTCCTCCCAGATCAACGATTGCGGCCCATCGAGCACTGCATCGGTCGCCTCTTCGCCGCGATGTGCGGGCAGGCAGTGGAGGAACAGCGCATCGGGCGCCGCAACCGCCATCAGCGCTGCGTTGACCTGATAGGGCATCATCGCCGCAATCCGCACTTCAGCCCCGCTCTGGCCCATCGAGACCCAGGTATCGGTGATCACCACGTCAGCGCCGCGAGCCGCCTCACCCGCATCGCGGTGTACACTGATTTTTGCACCGGCAGCGCGGGCTATCTCGATCATGGCGGGATCGGATTCATAGCCGTTCGGCACCCCGATACGGACATTGAACTTCATCAACCCAGCCGCCTCGACGACTGAGTTCAGGACATTGTTCCCGTCACCCAGCCAGGCAACTTCGAGCCCTGGCAGTGCTTTGCCGCCTTCGATCACGGTCAGCAGATCCGCCATGATCTGGCAGGGATGTGATCGATCGGTCAGCCCGTTGATCACCGGCACGCTGGCATAATGGGCCAGCTCTTCGATCTTGGCATGGTCGCCGGTTCGGATCATGATCGCATCGACCATCCGGCTGAGCACGCGCGCGGTATCGGCGATACTCTCGCCCCGCCCGATCTGGGTGGTTCCCGCATCCATCACGATCGCACTGCCGCCCAGCTGGCGCATCGCCATATCGAATGACACGCGGGTGCGGGTCGAGTTCTTCTCGAAGATCATCGCCAGCACGCGCCCCGCCAGCGGCGCGTCGCTATCGGTCCGGCCCTTGGGCCAGCCCCGCCGCGCTGCCTTGCGGTCTTGTGCATCGTTGAGCATGGCAGCGATCGCATCGCTGCCGGCGTCGCTCAGATCCAGGAAGTGCCGGGTCATCATGTCCCCTTTGGCGGCTCGTAGCTGGCCGTGCCGGCGGAGAGCCGATCCATGAATTCATCGATATGGCTGTCATCGATCACCAGCGGCGGGATCACCCGCACGGTGTTATCCCCGGCAGCTACCGTGAGCAGACCGTGATGATCACGCAGATGGGCCACGAAGGGCCGGCTTTCGCTGCGCATTTTCAAGCCCAACATCAACCCCCGTCCGCGGACCAGCTCGAACAGCTCGGGGTAATTGCCGATGAATTGCTCCAGTCGCGCGCGGATCCGCTCACCCTTGGCGCGCACTTCGGCGAGGAATTCCTCGTTTGCCACCACATCCAGCACAGCCTCGCCAGCAGCCATCGCCAGCGGATTGCCGCCATAGGTCGAGCCATGCGTGCCCAGCCCCATGCCGCGCGCCGCCTTTTCGGTGGCGAGGCAAGCGCCAAGCGGAAAGCCGCCGCCGATACCCTTGGCTGTGGCCATGATATCGGGCGTGATCCCGTATTGCTCATAGGCATAAAGCGTGCCCGCCCGGGCCATGCCGCACTGCACTTCATCCAGCACCAGCATCAGATCATGCTCATCGGCCAGCGCGCGCAGCCCTTGCATAAATTCGTCCGAGGCCGGGCGAATGCCGCCCTCACCCTGGATCGGCTCGACTATGAAGCCCGCCGTATTGGGCCCGATCGCCGTTTTTGCAGCCTCGAGATCGTCAAACTCGACATATTTGAAGCCGGGCAGCAAGGGCATGAAGCCCTTGTGCATCTTGTCCTGATTGGAGGCGCTGATCGTTGCCATGGTCCGCCCGTGGAAGGCATTCTTGAAGGTGATCAGCTCAAACTTGTGATCATTGCCGACTTGGCTGTGATAGGCACGTGCGGTCTTGATTGCACATTCCATCGCCTCAGCACCCGAATTGGTGAAAAATACCGTATCGGCAAAGGTCAGATCGACCAGCCGCTGCGCCAGATGTTCCCCCTGCGGGCTGCCATAGAGGTTGGAGACATGCATCAGCATGGCCGCCTGGCGCTGGATCGCGCCAATCAGTCCTGCGTGTGAATGACCGAGCAGATTGACCGCAATGCCACTGGCGAAATCAAGAAAACGGCGGCCGTCTTCATCGATCAGATGGCAGTGCTCACCGCGAACCGGGCGCACACCGCACCGGGGATAGACGGGCATCAGCGGAGTGATCGACATTGCAGGAATCCTTTGCAATCTGAAATTGTACCGAGTGAAGGGAATGGAAACGACAAATGGCGGCTCTTTCGAGCCGCCATTTGCGCGCGTTTATGATGTCGCAGGCCTCCGGTCAAATTAACCGGAGTAATGCGGACGGAATCAGCCCTGGCGCGCCACCAGGTTGACCGCCGAGTATTTGCCTCGTCGATCGACCTCGATGTCGAATTCCAACCGGTCGCCCTCAGCAAGATCGCGCATACCGGAGCGTTCAACCGCACTGATATGGACAAATGCATCGGG
Organism: Novosphingobium sp.; assembly: GCA_031372185.1. Taxonomy (GTDB): domain Bacteria; phylum Pseudomonadota; class Alphaproteobacteria; order Sphingomonadales; family Sphingomonadaceae; genus Novosphingobium. Next base: position 24,083 of record JANMKT010000042.1, on the reverse strand, counting down.
TTGACCATCATCACGGGTAATGAAGCCGAAGCCCTTCATGCTGTTGAAAAACTTGACCGTACCAGTCGCCTTTTCGCCAGTCAGTTCACGCTGTGGCGCTTCAGGCGCCTCGCGCTTTGCCACCGGGATCACATCGCCGACGACGACCAGATCGGTCGCAGAGACTTTACCGCCGCGATCGACCAGGGTGAATTCAAGCTGCTGTCCTTCGGCCAGGCCTTCGAGGCCAGCCCGCTCAACCGAGCTGATATGGACGAACACATCTTCGCCGCCATCTTCGCGCTGGATGAAGCCAAACCCCTTCTGGGTGTTGAAGAACTTTACGACGCCCTTGCCTTCGCCAACGACCTGAGCAGGCATGCCTGCGCCGCCACCAGCGCCAGCGCCTCCACGCGGGCCGTTAAACCCGCCGCCGCCAGCGCCACTGCGTGGGGCGCCGAAGCCTCCCCCGCCACCGCGATCACCGCCGCCGCTAAATCCGCCGCGATCATTATAACCGCCAGTTCGCGGTGCAGCACTGCCAGCCGCAAAGGGATCAAACCCTTCCTCGCCGAAACCATCCCGTTTGTCGCGCCCACGGCCGCGACGTCCTCGATCAAAACCCATAAAACCGAACGTACCTTCGCTTCGCCCCATACTGATTCTGTCCGGCTGCGCGGACGAATCGCGCCAGACGACAGGGCAAGCGGCAACCAAGCCCTTTCCGCTGCGCTGCGACTATTAGACCATAATCCATTAGTTGGCGAATCGATTCAGATTCCAGCCTGCGCCTCACAGGTCGGTGTGACATTTCTGCCAGCGAGCAGGAGCTGCCCAAGGCTGCACTTGCCAGTCCCGGCCGGCCTTGGCAGAGAAGGCGCATGGAACTTCTCACCCTGCTTACCGATCCCACCGCCTGGGCAGCGCTGGTCACCCTGATCGTGCTCGAAATCGTCCTCGGGATCGACAATCTGGTGTTCATCGCGATTCTCTCAAACAAGCTGCCCGCGCAGCAGCAGGCCCGCGCGCGGCGAATTGGGCTGACGCTGGCGCTGGTCATGCGGATCGTCTTGCTGCTGCTGATCGGCTGGATCGTGACCCTACAACAACCGCTGTTTGACCTTGGCATCTCCGGAGCGCCGGGCCAGCATGGCGAGCCTGGCTTTGAAACCGCATTTTCGGGCCGCGATCTGATCCTGATCGCCGGCGGGCTGTTCCTGCTGTGGAAGGCGACCAAGGAAATCCACCACAACCTCGATCCCGAGGGGATAAGCGGCGAGCTGCTCGATCATGACAAGGGCATCGCCCAGATCGGTTTCAATGCCGCAATTGCACAGATCATTGCGCTCGATCTGGTCTTTTCAGTCGATTCGATCCTGACCGCCGTGGGCATGACCGACCATATCCCGATCATGATCACCGCTGTGGTCTTCACCGTTGGGGTGATGATGCTGGCTGCCGATCCGCTCTCGCACTTTATCGAGAAAAACCCGACGCTGGTGATGCTGGCGCTGGCCTTCCTGGTGATGATCGGGGTGGTGCTGCTGGCCGATGGCTTCGGGGTGCATATCCCCAAGGGCTACATCTATGCCGCGATGGGTTTTTCGGGATTGGTCGAAACGCTCAATATCATTGGCCGTGACCGCCGCCAGCGCAAGGCGCAGGCGGCAATCGGATAGGGTCGCAAAATGTTTCGCCAATTGACCGACAGAGTCTTTGTCAGCCCCCAGATTGGCCTTACCGAAGTGGCTGAAGCCGCCGCGCAGGGCGTGACGCTGATCATCAACAACCGCCCGGAGGAAGAGAGCGACGATCAGGTGCCCGGCGCTGCAATAGAGACTGCGGCCCGTGCGGCTGGAATGGATTATGTCGCCATCCCGGTCACCCATGCCGGTTTCAGCGAGTGGCAAATGGAAGCCATGGCCAAAGCGCTGGCCGAAGCGGCTGGCCCGGTGCTGGCCTATTGTCGTTCGGGGACACGCTCGACCCTGCTGTGGGCGCTGGCCGAGGCGAGCCAGGGCCGCAATCCCGGGGTGCTGGCTGCTCAGGCGGCGGCAGCGGGTTATGATCTGGCCCCGATCGGCGCGATGCTGGACGTGCTGGCGGCGCGCGCGCGATGAGCGAGGCGCTGATTGCCCAGCTGCTTCAGCTAGGCGGCTCGATCATGGCGATCCTGGCGCTGTGGTTGCTCGCGATCAAACTGGGACTGGGTGGCGACGTCCGGATTCGTGATGACGATCATGCCCGCCAGCTGGCCGAGGATGCCTTGCACGGCTTCACCGCGGAAGAGCTCGTGATTGATCGGGCGGGAATGGGTGCGTTGCTGCGCGATGCAGCCGGCCGGGTCATGCTGGTGCGCCGCCACGGCGGCCAATTTGCCGCGCGTCTGCTCGATAGTCACAGCTTCGCCCGGCTCGACCGCAATTTCCTGACCATTGCCAATGGCGAGAAACATTTTGGTGCTTTCACTCTCGATCTGGGCGACAATGCGCAGGTCTGGGCCAGCAGCTTGCGCCGTCTGGGAGGCTGAGCGATGCCCGAATTCATTCCGCCCAACTTCAATCCGGTTGATTATGCCGTTCCCGGCTTCATCCTGCTGATCATCATCGAGATGCTCTGGGCCCGAAGACGCGCGCCAGAGAAATACGAGCCGCGCGATACGCTGACTTCGCTGGCGCTGGGCACCGGCAGCACCATCGCCGGAGCTTTGACCGGCGGGTTCATTTTCGCGCTTCTGATCTGGGCTCATCAACATCGGCTGTTCGATATCGGCTGGAGCTGGTGGGCCTGGACGCTGTGCTTCATGCTGGATGATCTGGCCTATTACTGGTTCCACCGGATGGCCCACCGGGTCCGCTGGTTCTGGGCGAGCCATGTCAACCACCATTCCAGCCAGCACTACAATCTCTCCACCGCGCTGCGCCAGACCTGGACCGGGTTCATCGCGGCAAGCTTCATTTTCCGACTGCCGTTGGCGCTGATCGGTTTCCCCACCGCGATGATCCTGATCTGCGGAGCCTTCAATCTGATTTACCAGTTCTGGTTTCATACCGAGGCGATCGACCGCATGCCGCGCTGGTTCGAAGCGGTGATGAACACGCCGTCGCACCACCGGGTTCACCATGCCACCAACCCGGTCTATCTTGATCGCAACTATGCCGGGGTGTTCATCATCTGGGACAAAATTTTCGGCACGTTTCAGCCCGAGCTCGGCAATGAACGAATCCGCTATGGGATCGTCAAGCAGATCGGCAGCTTCAACCTGTTGTGGAGCGTGTTTCACGAATGGATCGGCATCGCGCAGGATGTGCGGGCCGCACCGTGGCGGCACAAGTTCGCTTATATGTGGCGCGAGCCGGGCTGGAGCCATGATGGCAGCCGCGATACTTCGGACACGATCCGCGCGCGCTGGGCCGAGCGGCAATCGGTTTCCAGTCCCGATTAGTATTGCGCCGATTTAATCGCTCGCTTAACTCTCATGGCAGTCGCAGGAGAGTTCATGGAAGAGTTCGATATTATCGTGATCGGCGGCGGCAGCGCGGGCAGCGCCGCGGCCGGGCGGCTTAGCGAGGACGGGCGACTTCGGGTCTGCCTGCTCGAAGCCGGCGGCACCAATGACACTATTCTGATCAAGACCCCGGGCTTCATGCCGTTCATTCGCAATGCCTCGAACTGGAAGTTCGCAACCGTGCCCCAAAAAGGCTTGAATGGCCGCAATGGCTATCAGCCGCGCGGGCGGGGCCTGGGCGGATCGAGCGCGATCAATGCGATGGTCTATATCCGCGGCAATCCCTTCGATTACGACCGGTGGGCTCAGCTTGGCTGCACCGGCTGGAGCCATGCCGATGTGCTGCCTTACTTCAAACGCTCCGAAAGCAACGAACGCGGCGGTGATGAGTGGCATGGCGGCGAGGGTCCGCTCTCGGTTGTCGACCAACGCTGGTCCAACCCCGGCTCCAAGGCTTTCATCGCCAGTGCAGCGGCGTTGCAACTGCCTTGCAATCCAGACTTCAACGGCCCGACACAGGATGGCTTCGGCCTGTATCAGGTGACGCAAAAGGGCGGCGAACGCTGGTCCGCCGCGCGTGCCTATCTCGCGCCGCGCCCCAATCTGGCGATCCGCACTGGCGCGCTGGTAGAGCGGATCGTGACCGAAAATGGCCGCGCGACTGGCGTCGCAGTCCGCTTTGGCAAGCGCCGCGAAATGATCCGCGCCCGGGGCGGTGTGATCCTTTCGGCAGGCGCCTTCGGAAGCCCGCAAATCCTGATGCTGTCCGGCATCGGTCCCGCTGCGCATCTCCAACAACACGGCATCGAAGTGGCATTCGACCGGGCCGCCGTCGGCAGCGATTTGCAGGACCATATCGACTACGTGTCGAGCTGGGAGACCGCATCAAAAGACTTTATCGGCGACAGTTTTGCCGGAAGCTGGCGGATGCTCAAGGCGATCATCGAGCATCGCCGCAAGCGCACCGGGATCATGACCACACCCTATGCCGAGGCGGGCGGTTTCTGGCGCTCATCCCCCGATCTGCCCGCGCCCGATATCCAGTTCCATCTGGTTCCGGCGATGCTTGAGGATCACGGACGGACCAAGGTCAAGGGGCACGGCTTTTCCTGCCACGCCTGCGTATTGCGCCCGGAAAGCCGCGGAACGGTGCGGCTCAATTCCGCCGATCCCGCTGCGGCTCCGGCGATCGATCCCAATTTCCTCGACGATCCGCGCGACATCGCCACCTTGCGCGCCGGGGTGCGGCTGATGCACCGGATTGCCGCCGCCCCGCCGCTCTCGAACTATGCGCCCAAGGATCGCCATCCGGTCGATCTGGCTGACGATGCCGCACTCGATGCCTTGATCCGCAGCCGCGCCGATACGGTCTATCACCCGGTCGGCACCTGCCGAATGGGCAGCGATCCGGCCAGCGTGGTCGATCCGGCGCTGAAGCTGCGCGGTATCGACGGGCTGTGGGTGGCCGATGCCAGCATCATGCCCCGGCTGATCTCGGGCAATACCAATGCGCCCTCGATCATGATCGGCGAGCGGGCGGCGGATTTTGTGAAGGCAGCTTTGGGCTGACCCATAAAAAGCGGGCCGGAGCGGCTGGCTCCGGCCCGTCTAGGTTACGTTCGCAGGAGGAACGTGGAGTGGCGGGATCGGGGGAGGAGAGAAGAAACCCCAACCCCGCCAAGCTCGGTAACTCAGTAATTATAGGCGCGTTCGCCGTGTTCGGAGAGATCAAGGCCTTCACGCTCGGCTTCCTCGGGGGGACGCAGACCGAAGATCTTGTCGATCCCGAAGAACAGGATCGCCGAGCCGATACCGGACCACAGCAGAGTAATCGCGACCGCCTTGAACTGGGTGAGCAGCTGACCGGCCATGTCATATTCACCCGGGACTGCCGGGAACACCGTGTAATCGATCCAGCCCTGTCCGCCGAGCGAGGGTGCTGCGACAATCGCAGTGCCCAGCGCGCCGACGATCCCGCCGATGCAGTGAACCCCGAACACGTCGAGCGTGTCATCGTACTTGAGCGCGTTCTTCACCTTTGAGACAAACAGGTAACAGATCGGCGAGACCAGGAAGCCGAGCGCGATCGCGGTCATCGGAGCAGCGAAGCCCGAAGCCGGAGTGATCGCAACCAGTCCGGCAACCGCCCCGGTGGCACCGCCCAGCATCGATGGCTTGCCATGGTGGAACTGTTCCACCAGGATCCAGCTTAAGGCTGCCGCAGCGGTCGCCACAAAGGTGTTGATGAAGGCCACTGCGGTCACGCCATTGGCTTCAAGGTTGGAGCCGGCATTGAAGCCGAACCAGCCCACCCACAGCAGCGAAGCGCCGATCATGGTCATGGTCATCGAGTGCGGCGGGGTGGCTTCCTTGCCATAGCCGACCCGCTTGCCGATCATCAGGCAGCCTACGAGCCCGGCAATCCCAGCGTTGATGTGGACCACCGTTCCACCCGCAAAATCGAGCGCACCCTTGCCCCATAGATAGCCATAGTCGGTTGGCGCATCGGGCAGGAAGTCAGGACCGGCCCAATACCAGACCATATGGGCGATCGGGAAATAGACTGCGGTCAGCCACAGCACCACGAACAGCATCAAAGGCCAGAACTTCACCCGTTCGGCAAACGCCCCGACAATCAGCGCCGGGGTGATGCAGGCAAAAGTCATCTGGAATATGACGAAGACGTATTCTGGCAGATAGACATTGTTCGAGAAGGTTGCGGCATAGGTCGTGCCTGAAACCCCGGCGAGGAACGCCTTGGACAGCCCGCCAACGAACAGCGGAGCCGGACTATCCGCGCTGGTAAAGGCCAAGCTGTAGCCCCAGCCAACCCAGACCAGCGCCGCAATCGAAACGATCATGAACACCTGCATCAACACGCTGAGCATGTTTTTGGTGCGGACCAGCCCGCCATAGAACAGGGCCAGCGCCGGAACGCTCATCATCAAGACGAGCGCCGACGAAATCAACATCCAGCTGGTGTCGCCCTTGTCGACCATGGTCGCCATCTGCTCGACGGTGGGGGCTTTGATCAGGCTGGTAGCAGCAGCAACAGCCTCGCTTGCGGCGGGGCTGGGGGTCACCGCAGCGGCGGCATCCTGAGCGAAGGCGGCGGTGGCAGTAAACAGCGATGTTCCCAGACCAGCGACCCCGCAGAAAATCTTGCAGAACATGGTATTTTCCCTCCTGTCAGGGGCGATCACAGCGCTGTATCCCCGGTTTCACCGGTGCGGATGCGGGTGGCGGATACGAGGTCGAGGACAAAGATCTTGCCATCGCCAATCGCTTCAGTGCTGGCGATTTGCTGGATCGTCTCGATAATCTGCGGCGTCAGATCGTCGCTTGCGGCGACTTCGATTTTGACCTTGGGCAGCATATTGGTCGAATATTCGGCACCCCGATAAATCTCGGTCTGCCCCTTCTGCCGGCCAAAGCCCTTGACCTCGGACACGGTCATTCCCGCGACTCCCAGAGCACCAAGCGCTTCACGCACTTCGTCAAGTTTGAACGGCTTAATGATGGCGATGATGAATTTCATGGCCGTCCCCCTGTTAACCACCGACCAATTGTCGGCAGGGCTCCTTAAGCAAGAGCCGTGCCAATTGCTCGGAATGTTGAAACTGCGGTGTTTTTGTCGCGGTCAGCCTAAGCTGCACTGCAATTGTCGCCCGCGAATCGAGCAGCCGCCTAAATTTTAGGCAGCGTCAGCCGAGCCCAGACGGGCAGATGATCTGAACCCCGTGCGGCCAAAGCGCTGTGATGGACCCCTGCCTCGCCCAGCTCCCATTCGGGCGAGATCACGATCCGGTCGAGCTGGGCCACTGGCCGCCGCGCCGGAAAGCTTCGCCCCGGGGCCAGCACGCGCCAGGGCGCCTGGCATTCGCGCAGCGCCCCGCCGTGGAGCGCCCAATCATTGGTATCACCCATCAGAACTGTCGGACAAGGATGGCCGCACCCGCCGGCATGCGCCAGAATTGTTCGCAGTTGCTGGCGGCGGCGCAGGCCCGACAGGTCGAGGTGCATCCCCACTACGCGCAGCCGCCGACCCGCCGCCAGCAGATCGACCCTGATCGCTCCGCGCGGCTCAAGCGTCGGCAGCGGCACGATCCCGGCCTCAACGATGCGGAATTCACGCCGGACCAGAAGCGCGTTGCCATGCCAGCCAATGCTGTCGGGCCGCATGGTCAGCGGCACCGCGCGGTAGGGGGTGTGTTCGTCTATCGAGGCCAGCGAAAGCACACTCTCGCGCCGTCCAAAGCGCCGGTCCGCTTCTTGCAAGGCGATTACATCGGCGTCGATCTCGCGCAGGATGGCCAAAATCCGGTCAGGATCCCGGCGACGATCGAGCCCGATCGCTTTGTGGATATTGTAGCTGGCGAAGGTCAGCTGCACCCGGCGGGTCAGGCCTCGCCCGCAATATAGCGATCGGTTGGCCGGGCCGGCAGGCCATCGATGCTGGTGGTCCGGCTGTTCATCTTGGCTGTCCACTTCGCCGGGTCTTGCTGGGCATGATATTTGACCAGCGTCGCGCGTTCGGCCTCCATCTCCATCACTGGCACACCCCATCCGCAGCTGGTCTGGACGCTACCCACCGCAACATCGAAGATCTGCCGGGTACCGGGTAGCAGGGTGAAATGCGCCGCCAGATCGGCCCAATCAGGATCGGCGGGGAGCACCGGACGGCCTGTGCCATAAATTCGCAGGATCAGCGCGGGCTGCTGGAAATTGCACATCATGACGGTAATCCGACCATCTGCCAGCAAATGCGCGTTGGTCTCATTCCCTGAGCCGCCCAAATCGAGATAGGCGACCCGGTTCGGCGCGATCACGCGAAAGGCATCATAGCCCTTGGGCGAAAGGTTGATCCGCGCATCGGCGGCGGCGGTCGCAACAAAGAAGACACTTTGGCGCGAAATCATCGCGATATGGTCTTCTGTCAGCGTTTCGGTGAAATCAGACATATTAAGCTGCTAGCCGATCAGAGTTATCAGCGATAGCCTTCACCGCTCCTTGATCGCGCTGAAGGCCAGTTCTGGATGGCGTTCCTGCTGGTAATTCACGTCCCATGCCGAGCGCGCCATGAACACGGGATCGCCGTCGCGATCATGGGCCAGATTGGCTTTGTTGAAATCGCTAAACCCCTTGAGCGCCACGTCGCTGCCCTTGATCCAGCGAGCAGTATCGAACGGAGATGCTTCCAGCACCGCTGCGACCTTGTATTCCGCCTCAAGCCGCGAGATCAGCACTTCCAGCTGGAGCTGGCCGACCACGCCGACAATCCATTGCGCGCCAATTTCAGGATAAAACACCTGGATCACCCCCTCTTCGGACAGATCGTCCAGCGCTTTCCTCAGTTGCTTGGTCTTGGTCGGATCCCTCAGCGCCACGCGGCGAAGGATTTCGGGCGCGAAATTGGGCAGGCCAGTGAAGCGTACCTCGTTTTTTTCGGACAGCGTGTCGCCCACCCGCAGCGTGCCGTGGTTGGGGATGCCGATGATGTCACCAGCCTCGGCCGTATCGGCAATCTCGCGGTCCTGCGCGAAGAACAGGATCGGCGAGTGGACCGCAATCGGCTTGCCCAGCCCCGACGGTGTAAGCTTCATGCCGCGCTTGAAGGTGCCGGAAACCAGCCGCATAAAGGCAATCCGATCACGGTGCTGCGGGTCCATATTGGCCTGCACCTTGAAAATGAAACCGGTGACTTCGGGCTGCCCCGGCGAAATAACCCCGCAATTGCTCGGCTGCGGGCGCGGCGGCGGGGCGAATTTGGCAATCGCATCGATCAGCGCGGCCACCCCGAAATTCTTGAGCGCGGAGCCGAAATAAACCGGCGTCAGATCGCCGTGCTGATAGGCCTCAATGTCAAACGACGGATAGCCGCCGCTCGCCAGTTCGACCTCGTCGGCGATCGCTGGTGGCAATTCAGGCGATTGATCGACTTTGCCCAGAAACTCCCGGCTGCCCCCCTCGGGTCGGCTGACCCGGTTTGTGGCCAGATCGAGCACGCCCTGAAACTGGCCGCCCATGCCAACCGGCCAACCCATCGGGCAGACATCGAGCGCCAGCGCATCGGCCACCTCATCCATCAGATCGAACGGCGAGCGGCCTTCGCGGTCAACCTTGTTGATGAAGGTGATGATCGGCACCGAGCGCATCCGGCAGACCTCGAACAGCTTGCGGGTCTGCGGCTCGATCCCCTTGGCCGCGTCGATCACCATGATCGCCGAATCGACCGCAGTGAGCGTGCGGTAAGTATCCTCGGAGAAATCCTCGTGGCCCGGCGTATCGAGCAGGTTGAAGGTTATGCCCTCACGCTCGAAGGTCATCACGCTGGAGGTTACCGAGATCCCGCGCTGCTGCTCGATCTTCATCCAGTCCGACCGCGCCCGCCGCGCTGCCCCGCGTGCTTTGACCTCGCCCGCCAGATGGATCGCGCCGCCTTGCAGCAGCAGCTTTTCGGTCAGCGTGGTCTTACCGGCGTCAGGATGGGAAATGATCGCGAAGGTGCGGCGATTGGAAATGGTCATCCGCCGCGCCTATCCGCCTTTTACGCCGATTGCAAAGCCCGGCCCGCCTGGACCGCGCGCCAGCCGCGCTGCACTGATTCGATAGTCAGCTCGGCATCGGCTAGCGAGGTTTCGATCGAGCAAACCGATACCCGCATCACCCACTCACCGCGCCACTGCGATGCACCGATGAAGGCGACGGCATCCGCTTGCACGGCCGCGACCACTGCCAAGGTCAGCTCATCGCTGCTGCCAAAGCGCAGCATGAACTGGTTGAGCGTGACCGGGGCAATCAGGGAAATGCCCGCGATTTCGCCCAGCGTTTCACCCATATGCCGCGCGATGGTGCAGCAGCGTTCAACCATCTCCGCGATCCCTGCGCGCCCTAGCCGCCGGATCATGGCCCAGGTCGCGAATCCTCGTGCCCGCCGCGACAGCTCTGGAACGAAGGACGAAGGGTCCCGTTCGGCGGCCCCGGCCGGCGGCAGGTAACTGGCGGACACGGCCATCGCCCGGCGATGCGCTTCGCTGTCACGGACAATTGCAAAACCGCAATCATAAGGCGTCTGCAGCCATTTGTGGCCGTCGGTGGCCCAGCTATCTGCTCCGGCAACGCCACTGGTCAGGTGAGCGCGGGCCGGTGCTGCCTGCGCCCACAGCCCGAACGCCCCATCGACGTGCAGCCAACCCCCGGATGCGCGCACCAGCGGTACGATGGCATCGAACAGATCGCAGGCGCCGGTGTTGATCTGCCCGGCCTGGGCGATGACGATCGGCGGCGCGTCGAGCTGTGCCAGCGCCTGCTCCAGCGCTTCGGGCAGCATCCGTCCTTGCGCATCGGTCGCCACGGTCGTCACCCGGCGCGCGCCGAGCCCCAGCAGTTTCAAGGCGACAAACACGGTTGCATGGGCATCTTCGCCGATCAGTACCGGCAACGCGGGCGCCCCGAACAGACCATCGCCCTCGGCGTCCCAGCCCCGGCGGCGCAACATTTCGCTGCGTGCGGCTGCCAGGCAGACCATGTTGGCGACGGTCGCCCCGGTGACCAGGCCAACCGATGCGTCGCGCGGCAAGTCCAGCAGTTCCAGCAGCCAGTCCGCCGCCACGGCTTCAACCGCAGCGGCGGCAGGAGCGGCGACGATGTTTGCGGCATTCTGCCCCCACGCCGAAGCCAGCCAATCGGCGGCCACGCCGGTGGGGTGCGAATTGCCGATAACCCAGCCGAAAAACCGTGGCCCGGCCATCGCGCGGATGCCCGGCGCAGCCTTTGCGGCAAGCTCTTCGATGATCGAGAGAGGATCGTCCCCGGTTTCCGGAAGCGGTGCGGCAAAGGTGGCCAGTATTTCGGCATAGTCCGTCGTTGGCGTGCGTTCCGCAGTGGCAACCTCGCGGCGATAGTCTTGCGCGATCTGCGCCGCGCGGGCGAGTGTCGCCAATTCATCAGCCATGTCGATCACGTTCACGCTCTCCTGCCGTCATCCGGGTCGCTAGTGCATGATGCGATAAAACTGAATCGCATCATGCTCTATAACTCTTTGTTGTCGCATGATTTATTGCGAAAAACCGGCTCCCACTTTTTCGCATCACGCTCTAGCCGCGCAGCACCCCGCCCAGCTTGGCCGCCGCCGCAGTCACCCGCTCGGCAATTGCCTTGAGCTCGGCCTCGTCATAGCTTTTCTCACCGCGCTGCAGCGTGACTTCGACCGCCAGCGACTTGTGCCCTTCGGGCACGCCTGCGCCTCGGAAATCGTCGAACAACCGCACCGCAACGATATTCGCCTTGTCCGCGCCCTTGACCACCCGGACCAGATCGCCCGCAGGCAGCCCGGTCGGCACGAGGAAGGCAAAGTCGCGCGTCACCGCCTGCAGCGTCGGCGGGGCATAGGCAGTACGGGCAAAATTTGCAGAGCCGCGCTTGGCCGGGATCGCATCGAGGAACAGCTCGACCGCCGCCAATGGCGCGTCGATGTCGAACGCTTTGAGCGTGGCCGGATGGAGCATCCCGAAGCGCGCCAGCACGATCTTCGGCCCCAGCCGAAGCGTGGCCGACTGGCCGGGGTGGAACTGCGCACCAGCTTCGCCCAACACTTGCAAATTGTCGATCGGCGCGCCGGCTTCGGTCAGCAGCGCCAGTGCTTCGGCCTTGGCATCGAAGGCATCGAAGCTGATTGCCTTGCCATCCGCCCAGCCGCGCGGAGTTTTCTCACCCACCAGCAGCACACCCAGCGTCAGCCGCTCGTCGCTGGTGCCGCCCTCACCGCGCAGATAGCGCCGGCCGATTTCGAACAGGCGCAAGCCGGACGCACCGCGATCAAGGTTGCGCCGGGCAGCTGCAAGCAACCCCGGCAGCAGCGACGGGCGCATTGCCTTCATGTCTTCGCTGATCGGATTGGCAAGTATCCAGAGCCCGCCATTGCCCCCAGCAAAATGCTCGGCCTCAGATTCGGGCAGGAATGACCAGGTTATTGCCTCGTCCAGCCCGCGCATCGCGGCGGCGCGGCGCAGGCGGCGTTCAAGCTTCTGCACCGGGGTTGCAGTTGGCTTGGCCACACCATCGGCGCGGGGGAGCGGGACCGAGGCAACCTTGTCCAGACCGTGAATCCGGATCACTTCCTCAACAATGTCGGGAGCGCCATCAACATCGGGACGCCAGCCCGGAACGCTGACGTTCCAGCCCAGGCCTGCCGGAGCCACGCCAAATCCAAGCGCCGCAAGGATGGCTTGCTGCTCTGCCAGCACGACTGCAATCCCGCCCAGGCGCTCGGCCAGGGCCGGGTCATAAGCGACCACTTTGGGCTCTAGCGGCGGCGATCCGGCATGGACGATCTCGGACGCTTCGCCGCCGCAGATCTGGAGGATCAGCTGGGTCAGCAGGTCCAGCCCGGTGCTCAGGAAGGTCGGATCGACCCCCCGCTCAAACCGGCTGCGCGCATCCGAGGTCAGGCCAAGTTTGCGGCCTGTCGCGGCAATCCGTTCCGGATCGAAATAAGCGACTTCGAGCAATACATCGCGGGTCGTCTCCGAACAGGCTGAATGTTCGCCGCCCATGATTCCGGCGATGTCATGCACGCCAGAGCTATCTGCAATGACGGTCATTTCAGCGCTCAGCATGTATTCCTTGCCATTCAGCGCTTGGGCCGTCTCGCCGTCCTCGGCCCGCCGCGCGACAACTGCGCCGCTCAGCTGCGCCAGATCATAGGCATGAGCCGGGCGACCATAGCCCAGCATCACATAATTGGTGATGTCGACCAGCGCCGAAATCGGCCGCTGGCCAGCGGTTCTAAGCCGCGCCTGCATCCATTCGGGTGAAGCGCCATTAGTGACGCCCTTGATCACCCGGCCAAAGAAGGCCGGGCAGCCTCCAGGATCATCGGTGCGGATTTCGGTCGGGCAGGGGAAACTTCCGGCAACCGAGGGGGCCGCGATCGGTTTCAGCGTTCCCAGCCCCGCTGCCGCCAGATCGCGGGCGATCCCATATACGCCCATGCAATCGGGGCGGTTGGGGGTGATCGACACATCGAACACCGGATCCGACCCGGCGTAGTCTGCATAGGCCGCACCGATTGGGGCATCGACTGGGAGTTCGATAATCCCGTCGTGATCGTTGCCCAACTCCAGTTCGCGGACCGAGCACATCATGCCGTTGGACTCGACCCCGCGGATGGCTGATTTCTTGAGCTCCATACCATTCGCCGGGACCACCGCGCCCGGCAAGCCGAGTACGCCGATCAGGCCGGCGCGGGCGTTGGGCGCGCCGCAGACCACCTGGAGCGGCTGGCCGTCTCCGGTATCGACGCTCAACACTTGCAGCTTGTCGGCATTGGGATGCGGCGCTGCGGACAGCACGCGGGCGATGCGGAAGCCGGTCAGCCGTGCCGCCGGATCTTCCACGCCTTCAACTTCCAGTCCGATGGAATTGAGTGTGGCAGCGATCACCTCGACCGAAGCATCGGTTTCGAGGTGATCCTTGAGCCAGGCCAGAGAGAACTTCATGCTGCTGCTCCCACACCACCAGACAGAGTGGGAACATCGAGCGGCGACAGGCCGTAATGTCCGAGCCAGCGGCCATCGCCATCGAAGAAGGCGCGCAGATCATCCATGCCATATTTGAGCATAGCAAGGCGATCGACCCCCACGCCGAAGGCAAAGCCCTGCCACTCATCGGGATCAAGCCCGCCAAATTCGATCACCCGGCGATTGATCATGCCGCTGCCCAGCAGCTCCATCCAGCCATGCCCTGCTGCATCGCCATCGCCTCCCAGGACGCGGCGGGTTCCGACCTGCATCCAGCCCACATCGACTTCCACCGAAGGCTCGGTGAAGGGAAAATAACTTGGGCGCAGCCGCAGCACGATGTCGTCGCGCTCGAAGAACGCCTTGAGGAAGGTTTCCAGCGTCCATTTGAGGTGGCCGAGGTGGATCCCGCGATCGATTACCAGTCCTTCGATCTGGTGGAACATCGGCGTGTGGGTCGCATCGCTGTCCGAACGGTAGACCCGGCCCGGGGCGATAATCCTGAGCGGCGCGCCTTGTGCCAGCATGCTGCGGATCTGCACCGGGGAGGTATGGGTGCGCAGCAGCATGGCCCGACCCCCTGGCCCCTGATCCGGGAAATAGAACGTATCGTGCATCGCCCGCGCCGGGTGGCTTTCGGGCATGTTTAGCGCAGTAAAATTGTGCCAGTCGTCCTCAATCTCAGGCCCCGACGCGACGGCAAAGCCCAAATCGGCGAAGATTTCCGCCAATTCGTCCATCACCTGGGCAACCGGGTGGATCGATCCGCGCAGGGTTTCAGGCGCAGGAAGCGATAGGTCAATTGTCTCGCTTGCGAGCTGCGCTTCGAGCGCGGCACCTTCCAGCGCGGCTTTGCGATTGGTCAGTGCTTCGGTCACGGTAGTCCGGATCGCATGGATGATCGGTCCCTGCGCCTTGCGCACGTCCTCGGACATCGCGCCGAGCGACTTTAGCAGTGCGGTTACCGAGCCTGCCTTCCCCAATGTCTGGACACGGAGGCTCTCAAGCGCCTCCAGTGTTGGGGCGTTCTCGATTTCGGCAAGTGCCGGAAGGTTCGTTTGGTCCACCATCTTTCGTCATTCCCGCGAAGGCGGGAACCTATCTCCTGCACTATGATTCCATTATCCGGCGCGATGACAGGGGAGTGAACCCCAGGTCAATTGCCAGATCGCGCCAATCGGGATTTGCTTCCTCGATCAGACTGATTTTCCAGGCCCGATTCCACTTCTTGATCCGCTTCTCCCGGGTGATCGCATGTTCCATCGTCGCGTTCGGTTCGAACCACACCAAGCGCTGCACTCCGTAGTCTTTTGTAAAGCCTTCCAGCAAGCCCTCGCGGTGCTGATGTAGTCGTTGGATCAGATTGGACGTGACGCCGGTGTAAATCGTACCCTTGCGGTGCGAGGCGAGGAGGTAGACCACCGGAGCGAAGTTAGCATGCACGGAACGGTCCGGAGATGGGTTCCCGCCTTCGCGGGAATGACGAGGTGATAGGGAACGGGCCTGTCACGAAGCACCGCTCTTAGCGGCGGCGCGGCCCAGTTCCAAACCCTAAATCTGCGTGTGCCCCATGCCAGCCACCCCTTCGGGCCGGTCCATGGTCTGAACCGGAGCTCCGGCGACGCGGGCGCGTTCGTGGATGAACTTCTCCAGCACCGGATGGGGGCGGGCGGCATATTCGCTGGGAGTCATCCCCATGAACTCGCGGAAGTCCCGCACGAACTGTGCCTGATCGTGATAGTGACTGTCGATCACCCCGATCCATTTGAGCGTCGGATCGAGCATGAATTGTGACAGGCTGCGCATGAACCGCTGACGCCGCAACAGAAGCTTGGGCGGAAAGCCGAAAGCGCGGTGGCACAAGCGTTCGATCGTCCGTTGCCCCGCGCCAACCCGATCAACCAGCGCGGCCACATTCGCTACTTGTGGATCGACCAGCGCCGCATGGATCACGAAGATCCGCTCGGCATCGGCAGGAGGATTTGCCAGCCTTGCGCGAAAGAACGCAATCAGCCGGGCGAGTTCCGCCGCCTCATCCGGTTCAGCGCCAAACAGGCTAGCAGCCAGCGGAGCAAAGCTGCTGAAGCTGGGGTGTGCCTGTCCATCGGCCACGAGGTTGGCATGGTCTGCAGCCGGCAGGCGGATGAATTGGGCCCAACCCAGCGGCAAAAGGCCGATGCCCCACAACCGGCTCGTGCCAAGCCGGAAATTAGTACACCGCGTGCTGGGGCCGGTGGCGACAAAACTCGCCCCGGCGATATGATTGCCAGCTTCGATCCAGCAATCGGGTCTGTCGCCGCTGAAGAACCGAAGATTGGCCCATTCCGGCTGGAGCGCGTCGATAATGACACCGCCGTCTGCCACTTCGATCTCGGTGAGATAAAAAGTGGTCAGAAACCGGCGCAAATCTTCTGGCGGCGGATGGAACCGCACCTTCACTTGATTGGCTGGCGACACCGAAGGTTCCCCCCCCAATTACTGGCGACCATTCTGCGGCGACCGGGGCGAATTAGCAAGGGCCAGGTCACAAACTCAAGCAGGCCGCCCGAAGACGAAAAGGGGGCGCAGGCGGCCGTGCCGTTCGCGCCCCTTTTCAATTAGCCAAACCCTGGTTCAGGCCGGAAGTGCTGCCTTGGCCTGCGCGATGACAGTGGCAAACACACCGCCTTCGTTCATCGCCAGATCGGCCATCGTCTTGCGATCGAGTTCGATCCCGGCGAGCTTGGTCCCGTGGATGAACTGCGAATAGGTGATGCCTTCGGCGCGAACCGCAGCGTTGATCCGCTGGATCCACAGGGCGCGGAAGCTGCGCTTCTTAACCTTGCGATCGCGATAGGCATATTGGCCGGCCTTTTCGACGGCCTGACGCGCAACGCGAATCGTATTCTTGCGGCGGCCGCGGTAACCCGCTGCCTGTTCGAGGATCCGCTTATGCTTGGCGCGGGTGGTAACACCCCTTTTGACACGTGCCATAGTTCAGTACTCCGATTTCCTGTTTTGCGCGATTTCAAGTAGCCGGATGCTTGATCCGGCTGAAAATCGCTCAGTTCAGCCCGTAGGGCGCCCACTTCTTGATCGTCCGTGCATCTGCATCGGAAATCGTGTCGGTGCCGCGGTGCTGGCGGATATACTTGGCATTATGGCTCATCAAACGGTGGCGCTTACCAACAGCGCCGTGCTTGATCTTGCCGGTGGCGGTGAGCTTGAAGCGTTTCTTAACGCCGCTCTTCGTCTTCAGCTTGGGCATTTTCGTCTCCTGCTTAGTGACACATCAGGCCAGCCCTGGCAGCCCTGTTGGCCAGGCGGGTCATCGAATCCGTGTCGGTGAAGAGCGCGCCACTATGCGAGGAGCGGCAGGAACGCAAGCCCTTCCGCCCTCAATGCCCGCAAGCCAGCGCCGCGACTACATCTTCCAGCCGTGCCGGATCACCCAGCGCCAGCACATGGCCCGTGGATGCCGCGTGTAACGGATCGCCGTTCCAATCGCACATCGTCCCGCCTGCGCCTTCGACCACCGGGACCAGCGCGGCATAATCATGCAGCTTGAGGCCCGCCTCGCAGACGATATCGAGATGCCCCGAGGCGAGCATCGCGTAATTATAGCAGTCGCCGCCCATCACCATCCGCTTGTGATCGGTCTTGGCGGCAAGACCCATGAAATGCCCGCCGTCGTGATCATCAAAATAATGCGGCCCGGTGGTGGCAATCGCCGCATCGGTCAGCGCGCGGCAGGCGCGGGTCCGGGCAGGCTGGCCGTTAAAAGTGGTCGGCTGCCCGGTTGCGCCAATCCAGCGTTCGTTCAAGATTGCCTGATCGATCACCCCCAGCACCGGCCAGCCTTCGACCACCAGCGCGATCAGCGTGCCGAAGATCGGCCGGCCGGCGAGGAATCCAGTGGTCCCGTCGATCGGATCAAGCACCCAGGTCCGGCCCGATGTGCCAGGCTCGGTGCCAAATTCCTCACCGTGAACCGCATCGCGCGGGGCTTCGGCCTTGAGGATCCGGCGCATCGCCTGTTCCGCAGCGCGATCAGCCAGCGTCACCGGGGTCGCATCGTCCTTGCGCGTCGCGGTCATGGCGGTGCGAAAATAGGGCCGGATCGCCTCGCGCGCTGCATCGGCCAATCGCTGGGCCAGCGCAATGTCAGTGTCTAGCCGCATCAGTCGAACAGGCTCGAGACCGAGCTTTCATCCGCAATCCGCCGGATTGCTTCACCGATCAGCGGCGCAATCGGCAGGATCCGGATCCGCGCGCAGCCCATCGTGGCTTCAGTCGGCAGAATCGAATCGGTGATCACCAGTTCCTTGAGCGCCGAGGCATTGACCCGCGCCACCGCCCCGCCCGACAGCACGCCGTGGGTGATATAGGCCGAAACGCTGGTTGCGCCCGCTTCCATCAGCGCCGCCGCCGCGTTGCACAGCGTGCCGCCTGAATCGATGATATCGTCGATCAGGATGCAGGCGCGGCCGTGCACATCGCCGATAATGTTCATCACCTCGGACTGGCCGGGCTTGTCGCGGCGCTTGTCGACGATCGCCAGCGGCGCATTATCGAGCCGCTTGGCCAGCGCCCTGGCGCGGACTACACCGCCTACGTCCGGGGACACCACCATCAGCTCCTGCCCGCCATAGCGCGCCTGAATATCGGCTGCCATCACCGGTGCGCCATAAAGATTGTCGGTCGGGATATCGAAAAAGCCCTGGATCTGCCCAGCGTGCAGATCGACCGCCAACACCCGGTCAGCGCCTGCGGTGGTGATCAGATTGGCGACCAGCTTGGCCGAGATCGGCGTGCGCGGGCCGGGCTTGCGGTCCTGCCGGGCATAGCCGAAATAGGGCATCACCGCAGTGATCCGCTTGGCCGAGGCGCGGCGCAGCGCATCGATGCAGATCAGCAGTTCCATCAGATTATCATTGGTCGGAAAGCTGGTCGACTGGATCACGAACACGTCCTCGCCGCGAACGTTCTCGTGGATTTCGACGAACACTTCCTCATCCGCGAACCGCCGCACGCTGGCATTGGTCAGCGGCAGCTCCAGATAGGCCGTAATCGCCCCGGCCAGAGGGAGATTGCTGTTGCCGGCCATGATCTTCATGCGGGGTGCCCTCTGTTGCGCGGATCGTTGCGCGAGGCTCTAGCGAGGAGTCGCGGGATTGCAATATTACGTGCGGGCGGCAAAGGTGAAAGCCGTGGAAGGAAGGCACGTGCACCAGCAGTTGCAGGAAGCGCAAGTTGATGAAGTGCACCCGCAGGAAGCCGTTTCATTTTTAAATTCTCCGTGGCCCCAAACGGACAAAAGCCGCGCTGGCGGGCGCGGCTTTTTGGAAATAGGGTTACGGGGCGAGGATGGCAGTTTCGGGCGGTGTAGGAAAGCGGATTAGAATCCCGTACTATGCACCCGGAACCAGTCAGCCAGTTCCGCCTCGCTCAGCTCTCCGGCGGCAAGGGCAACCATCGCGACCACCAGCTCCGCATCGCTGGCGCGCAGTGCATATCCGTTGAGCGCCAGGAAGGTTTCACTGGCCACCGCAGCAGTGCGCTTGTTGCCATCGACAAAGGGGTGATCGCGCGCGATCCCAAAGGCATAGGCAGCGGCAAGATCGGCGGCATCCGGCGTGCCATAGAGTGCCAGATTCTGCGGCCGGGCCATCGCACTGGCAAGCAACCCGACATCGCGCACACCCGCGTCGCCGCCATGCTCTGCCAGCTGCTCAAGATGCGCCGCATCTGCCACCGCAGCGGCAACCCAGATCCAATGCTGAGCCATGATTACTTGGCCAGTTCCCTCAGCGCCCGCTTGCGCCGCGCCATAACCGCTCGCGCCGCCGCCATCTGCGCTTCAAAGTCCGGTTCGGCAGCGGACAGTTCGATCCCATGCGGCGTGATGACAACCGAAAGCGTCTCCCCCACCTGCGTCCCCAGATGCGCGAGCAGCTCTCTGGGCAGGACGATACCGGCAGAATTGCCGATCTTGGTTACCTTGAGTGCAGTGTTCATACGGTGGTTATAACATAATAGTGGGAGCGGCGCAATGGGGAGAGATTGGAGGGGTAGTGGGCAACCCCTCACCCCTCCTCATGAGGGGAGGGGCGGCGAGACTTGGCAGCGTGCCGCCTAGTCGCAGCGGGGTGGGGCGCTGCGGCCTGACCAGACCTGGAGGATAGCCCCCGCCCCAACCCCTCCCCTAAAGAGGAGGGGCTTTGAGTTTAGTATACTGTCCCCGGAACTTCTCGCTGTCCCCGAAACTTTCTCTGTCCCCGGAACTTCTAGCCTTAGAAAACCTGGAGAGCCTCGCGATGCTCAGGTAGCACCCAATCAGCATACCTCACCCAGATTGCGGCAGCCTTGAGTTTCTTTCGCTGTCCTCCAGTCAATCGGGGAAAGATCTCACAATGGTTGAGATTGCCCACAAGAGCGTGACGGGCGATAATGACGCCATGTTTTCTCAATTCATCCGCTGAAACGCAAATGACGCCAAAACCTTCATGCCCCCTCAGTATATCTTCCAGATCATCCGGCGTTTCCCAGACTGTCACTGAGAGACCACACCCCATTTCAGTTTCCCTGAACACACTCGTATCAATTTTCCCATCATGCACCTGGTCCTTGTGGACTCGTCGAAGTAGCCTGATATTTCCGGCGATAGTGGTGTCGTCAGTCACCCATAAAGGCAGCCCGTCCACCCGGGTAATCTAGCCTAAAGAACCAATTCGAGAATGCGATGGACCTCGGCCGGGTTGCCCGCTCGTGGTTCGGAGATATCGCCTGATGCAAGGTCCTCGACGGTGATCTCAAACGCACCCCCTACCGAAACGTCTATCTCAATTTCTTTTCCGTTCGCTTCCCAACGCAAGCCGACGCCCCCATTGCTGAGCGGGATGAGACGAGGGCAATAGCCGCGTTGATGGCCGGCAAAGATCAATTTCAGTGTCGGTTCTACAACAGCCAAGTCCAGTTTCTTGCCGCCATAGCTGTCCCATCCGTCCTCGAGGCCATAGATGGCATACAACTGCTTGATGGCTTCCAATACGGTCGGAGGAAACGGACGACCATCTGGCGTCCATTTGATCTCGATGCCGAGAATATCTAGGACGACTGACTCAACAGCATTTATCGCGCGACCTTGCTCGGCAGCAAGCGGGCGCAGATTTCCGTTGGCCTGCATGTAAGGTCGGACCATTCTAGGCTGCACTGGTTTTTCCCAACACTCATCCATTTGTGCGGCATTAGTTAACATGTTTCTCACCCCATTTTATTCTCATGGCGTCGGTAATTGAGGCGTCGAACGCCCCATTTATGGCGTTGCGTGCCACCTCAAAAAACCTGCCAGCGTCGTCCAAAGTCCGAATGGCCGGGGCACTTCGGGCAGTCAATTCGAACCGAATGGCTTGTGATTGATCGACGTTCGATACGACTGGAGCGACCACCATGTGTAAACGGCCAATTGGTGCCCCGTCGCTTCCGATAATCTTATGCTGTCGCGACCGTTCAAAGACCTCTGACTGCAAATAGGGCAATCCGAGATCCAGAGGATCAACGCGCAACGCTGCTGACAGGTCGGAATAAGCCCGACCAAAATCGGTAACGGGTATCACGTTGAGATTGGTAAGTTCGCATTGCTTTAGAGCGACATCACCTAAACCCTGACGCTCTACAAATGTAACAAAACGGCCGAATAGTTCTTTGAACCGTGCCATAAGGGGTTCCGAACGCGGGTAGGGCGCATCTCCAACCTTTGCCCAATTGAATCCAAATCGATCGTTCTGAACCTGAATCAACTCGCCGTTATTGGGATTTCGAAACATCGCACGCGGCATCGGCGGAGACGACAAGAGCTGGAACGATAGCTCAACCGGTCGGAATTCGTCGAATTGCTCAGTAGGTGCATCGAGGGGCGCTTCGGTGGCCACATCAGGAAATTCAGCCGACAAATCGGTCCAGAACAAGCCATAGTCGACTATCCTGAACCCAGCGATCGGCTGGAACACTATGGAAATCGCCTGCTCCACTAGCGGCGGGCGCTCAAAATTGGGCCTAATCGGCGTCACCTTCGATCCTAATCCATAATTCATGCCGTCAGAATCGATATACGGCGCAGGGTGCTCCCAACGCCGTACATTACAACGGATTGTTGACTCGCTAATATAGTGCCTGTCAACTGAGTCGCAAATGTCACAATGTGGTGCAAATTTCGGGTGCAGCAAATCCTGCAATTACAGCAATGTCTGTAAGAACCCCTAAACAGCCGGGAGTTCCGCCAACCCAACCCCAATCACCGCCCCTTGCGGTGCTCCCCCTTGACCCACCGCACCGTCCCCGAACTCGCCCGCATCACCACGGTCTCCGTGGTCATCACCCCATCGCGGCGGTGTTTTACGCCGGCCAGCAGTGAGCCGTCCGTCACACCGGTCGCGGCGAAGATGCAGTCGCCTTTGGCCAGTTCCTCAAGGTCGTAGATCTTGTTGAGATCGGTGATCCCCCATTTGCGGGCGCGGCCGCGTTCGTCGTCGTTGCGGAACAGCAGGCGGCCTTTGAACTGCCCGCCGACACAGCGCAGCGCGGCGGCGGCCAGCACGCCTTCGGGGGCGCCGCCGGAGCCCATATACAGGTCGATCCCGGTATCTTCATTGGTGGTGGCGATCACGCCGGCAACATCGCCGTCCGGAATCAGCTGAATCCCGCAGCCGATCGCGCGCAGTTCCGCGATCAGCGCGGCATGGCGGGGCCGGTCGAGGACGCAGACGATGATTTCGTTCGGCTCAACCCCCTTGGCGGCGGCGACAGCGGCGACGTTTTCGGTCGGCGTCTTGTCCAGATCGATCACCCCGGCAGGATAGCCCGGGCCAACCGCCAGCTTGTCCATATAAACGTCGGGCGCGTTGAGCAGATTGCCTTCCTCGGCAATTGCCAGCACCGCCAGCGCGTTTGGCCCGGCCTTGGCGGTGATGGTGGTGCCCTCCAGCGGATCGAGCGCAATGTCGATCTTTGGCCCGGTGCCGATCGCCGAGCCGACTTTTTCGCCGATAAACAGCATCGGAGCCTCATCGCGCTCACCCTCGCCGATCACCACGGTGCCGTCCATCGCCAGCTCATTCAGCGCAGCGCGCATCGCCTCAACCGCGGCGGCATCGGCGGCTTTCTCATCGCCCCGCCCGATCAGCTTGGCCGCAGAGATCGCCGCCGCCTCGGTCACCCGGACCATTTCGAGCACGAGGACCCGGTCAAGCACGTGGCTGCGGGGGGTGGGATTAGGAAATGTTGATTTTGTCATGTTCAGTCCGGATTAAGGGGTAAGGACGCTACCGGCGGGGCTTAGACAGGGGAGCCGAGCTTGTCGAGAAGGCTAACCGGATTGCCCGAAGCACTGCTGGGAATACTCGCCGCGATTGGGCTTGGCCTGGCTGTGCCCGCTGCGGCGCAAGATGCCACAGATGTTAAAGTGGATGCGGCGATTGCGGCGACCAAGCAAGTTTACGGACCGCCGCCGCCGAAGCGCGGCTGCGGGGCTGCCGCCAGCAACGGCGAGATTGTGGTCTGCGCGCCCGACCATGGCGAGGATCAGCGGATCCCCTCAACCGCGACCAGCGACCCTACATCGCGCGAGGCTCTATACGATGGCCTGCCGCGCGCGCCGCAGCTGGATCGCGGATCGTGCAAGGGGCAGACTGGCTGCCAGGTGTTTGGCTATGCCCCGGCGCCGATTTACTACATCGATTTGAAAGCCATTCCCGAAGCGCCGGCGGGTTCGGACGCAGACCTGATTGCCAAGGGTGAAAAGGCCGAGCCTTAGCGCCGGACCCTCCTAATCCCCCAGAATATGCATCACCAGCGGCGCGGCGGTCAGGCTGGGCGAGCCATCTAGCAGCCGAACCGCCTCGGCCACCGCGCTTTCCGGGCCTTCATGGGTGACCAGCGCGACCAGCACTTCGCCGCCTGCCTCGGCCCGGCCCTTTTGAATCAGACTTTCAATCGAAACCCCGGCATCGCGCATCGCGGCGGTAATCTCGGCCAGCACCCCGGGCCGGTCGGCCACGGTAAAGCGAATGTAGCTGCGGCCCAGGCGATGGCCTGCGTCG
>JANMKT010000109.1:0-13526 GCA_031372185.1 Novosphingobium sp. | reverse complement strand
CCGGTGCCCCGCTGGATGCCCGCGCGATCGAGGATGCCGCAGCGGATTCGATCCGGGCGATGATGCTGATCCGCACCTACCGGGTGCGCGGACATCTGGCGGCAGACCTCGATCCGCTGGGCCTGTCAAAGCAGGAGCTGCCGGCCGATCTCGATCCCGCCTATCACGGCTTTGTCGGCGCTGCACAGGACCGCAAGGTCTATCTGGGCGGCACGCTGGGCCTGCAATGGGCCACGGTGCGCGAACTGGTCGTGATTTTGCGCGCCAATTATTGCGGCAAGGTCGGCCTCGAATACATGCACATCGCCGATGTCGAGGAGCGCCGCTTCCTGCAGGAGCGGATGGAGGGCGCGGACAAGACCATCGACTTTACTCCAGAGGGCAAAAAGGCGATCCTTTCCGCGGTGATCCGCGGAGAGCAGTATGAGAAATTTCTCGGCCGCAAATATGTCGGCACCAAGCGCTTTGGGCTGGACGGCGGGGAATCGATGATCCCGGCGCTCGAAGCGGTGATCAAGTCTGGCGGGCAGCTGGGGGTCAAGGAAATCGTCCTCGGCATGGCCCATCGCGGCCGGCTCAACGTACTCGCCAATGTCATGGCCAAGCCCTACCAGGTAATCTTCCACGAGTTTTCGGGCGGTTCGGCCAACCCCGAGGACGTCGGCGGATCGGGAGATGTGAAATACCACCTCGGCACCAGCACCGACCGCGAATTTGACGGGATCAAGGTGCATATGAGCCTGGTCCCCAATCCCAGCCATCTTGAAACCGTGGACCCGGTTGTGCTCGGCAAGGCCCGCGCCAGCCAGGTGTTTCGCGACGATATCGGCAAAGGAAAGCACCAGCAGGTGCTGCCCATCTTGATCCACGGCGATGCCGCTTTTGCCGGGCAAGGCGTGATCTGGGAGTGCTTCGGCCTGTCGGGCGTGCGCGGTTACAACACCGGCGGCTGCATCCATTTCATCATCAACAATCAGATCGGCTTTACCACCAGCCCGCAGTTTGCGCGCAATTCGCCCTACCCGTCAGACGTGGCCAAGGGCATTCAGGCGCCGATCCTGCACGTCAATGGCGATGATCCCGAAGCAGTGACCTTCGCCTGCAAACTGGCGATCGACTATCGCCAGAAGTTCGGCCGCGACATCGTGATCGACATGTGGTGCTATCGCCGCTTCGGCCACAATGAGGGCGATGAGCCCAGTTTTACCCAGCCGCTGATGTATGCCCGGATCCGCGCACATCCGCCGGTCAGCGAGATCTTTGCCCAGCGTCTGGTCGAACAGGGTGTGATCGACAAGGATTGGGCCGCTGAAGACGCGATGCGCTTTGTCGCCGTGCTCGAGACCGAGTTCGAGGCGTCCAAGGGTTACAAGGCCAATGAGGCTGACTGGTTCGCCGGGCGCTGGGCCGGGTTGAATAAGCCGGCCGATCCTGAAACCGCCCGCCGCAACGTGCCCACTGGCATCGAGGCCAAGCTGTTCGACAGCCTGGGCCGCACGCTGACCACTGTTCCAGCTGACCTCACCATCCACAAGACCCTCGCCCGGGTGATCGACGCCAAGCGCGAGATGTTCTCCAGCGGTCAGGGGTTCGATTGGGCCACCGGCGAGGCACTGGCGTTTGGCAGCCTGGTGTCCGAGGGCTATGGCGTGCGCCTGTCCGGCCAGGATTCAGGCCGCGGCACTTTCAGCCAGCGCCACGCGGTGTGGGTCGATCAGACCGATGAGCACAAATATGTGCCGCTCACCACCGTGCCGCACGGCCGGTTCGAGGTGCTCGACAGCACACTCTCGGAGTACGGCGTGCTCGGCTTCGAATACGGCTTTGCCAGCGCCGATCCGAAAACGCTGGTGCTGTGGGAAGCGCAGTTCGGCGATTTCGCCAATGGCGCGCAGATCGTGATCGACCAATATATCGCCTCGTCGGAATCGAAGTGGCTGCGCGCCAATGGCCTCGTCCTGCTGCTGCCGCATGGTTATGAAGGCCAGGGGCCGGAGCATTCATCCGCCCGGCTGGAACGGTTCCTCCAGCTGTGTGCGCAGGACAATATCCAGGTCTGCAACATCACAACGCCCGCAAATTACTTCCACGTGCTGCGCCGCCAGATGCACCGGCCATTCCGCAAGCCGCTGGTAATAATGACCCCCAAATCGCTGCTGCGGCACGCCATGGCCAAGTCACCCGCCAGCGAGTTCATCGGCGAGGGCCACTTCATGCGGATCCTCTCCGATCCGACCCCGCCCGCCGATGCCAAGGTTCGCAAGCTGGTGCTGTGTTCGGGCAAAGTTGCCTATGATCTGATCGAAGCCCGCGATGCCGCCGAACTGGACGATATCGCGATCATCCGGATCGAGCAGATCTATCCCTTCCCCGGCGAACCGCTGGCCAAGCGCCTGTCGCGAATGACCGGTCTCGAAGAGGTCGTCTGGTGCCAGGAAGAACCGAAGAACAACGGCGGCTGGTCATTTGTCGAACCGTTTGTCGAACAGGCGCTAAGCGCTGCGAAGAGCAAGCCAGCCCGGCCGCGCTATGCCGGCCGCGCCGCCAGCGCCTCGCCAGCCACCGGCTTGGCCAGTCGCCACGCCAGCGAGCAGGGCGCGCTGATCGCAGATGCGCTGGGCCTGTCGGTCCGCTCCGAAATTAGACGCCGCAAGAAGATCTGAGGAAATAGTCATGTCCAGCGAAGTCAAAGTCCCGACGCTCGGTGAATCCGTCGCCGAGGCGACCATCGGCGAATGGCTCAAGCAGCCCGGCGACGCGGTTGCGGTCGATGATCCGATTGCCAGCCTTGAGACCGACAAGGTCGCGGTGGAAGTCACCGCTACGATTGCCGGGGTGATGGGCCAGCAGCTAGCCAAGGTGGGTGATAATGTCGCGGTTGGTGCGGTGATCGCGACGATCGAGGCGGACAGCGGCGCGCCTGCTGCCGCCCCTGTGGTAGCCCCAGCCACCGCGCCTGTCGAAACCTCCGATGCCGCCGTCCTCTCCCCCTCGGTGCGCCGAGCGGTGCTGGAACACGCGATCGACCCGGCCTCGATCAAGGGCACCGGCAAGGATGGCCGCCTGACCAAGGAAGATGTCGTTGCCGCCGCCCAAGCCAAGAGCGCCGCCCCCGCTATTGTCACCACACCCGCTCAGCCTGAGCCTATCGAAGGCCGCGCGCCAGCCTCAGCCCGCCGCGAAGAGCGCGTCAAGATGACCCGGCTGCGCCAGACCGTCGCACGGCGCCTCAAGGAAGCGCAGGAAACCGCCGCGCTACTGACCACTTTCAACGATGTCGATATGTCGGCAGTGATCGCCGCGCGCGATCGCTACAAGGAATTGTTCGAAAAGAAGCACGGCGTGCGGCTGGGCTTCATGGGCTTTTTCGCCAAGGCCGCCTGCCTTGCCCTGAAGGACGTTCCTGCGGTCAACGCCCAGATCCAAGGCGATGAGATCGTCTATCACGATTACATCGATATCTCGGTCGCAGTGTCTGCCCCCAATGGGCTGGTCGTGCCAGTGGTCCGCGATTGCCAGGATTTGTCGTTCGCCGGGATCGAAAAGGCCATCGCCGCTTTTGGCAAGAAAGCCAAAGAAGGCACCATGACGATGGACGACATGAAGGGCGGCACCTTCACCATTTCCAACGGCGGCGTGTTCGGATCGCTGATGTCGACCCCGATCATCAACCCCCCGCAGTCGGCTGTGCTGGGCCTCCACCGGATCGAGGACCGCGCGGTGGTCCGCGATGGCCAGATCGTGATCCGCCCGATGATGTATCTTGCGCTCAGCTACGACCACCGCCTGATCGACGGGCGCGAGGCGGTTACGGCTTTGAAGATCATCAAGGAAGCGATCGAGGATCCGACCCGGTTGCTGATTGATTTGTGATATCCGTCGTCCCGGACTTGATCCGGGACCGCTGGCCTCATCGACGCGAGGGCGGAGTTACGAGGCCAGCAGTCCCGGGTCAGGCCCGGGACGACGATGGAGGAAGACCATGACCGAATACGATTACGACGTCCTGATCATCGGCTCCGGTCCCGGCGGCTATGTCGCGGCGATCCGCAGCGCGCAGTTAGGACTCAAGACCGCCTGTGTCGAGGGCCGCGAGACGCTGGGCGGGACTTGCCTCAATGTTGGCTGCATCCCGTCCAAGGCGCTGCTGCACGGCTCGGAATTGTTCGACGAGGCGGCCAACGGCACGCTCGCCAAGTTCGGGGTGAAAACCGGCAAGGTCGAGCTTGATCTGAATGCAATGCAGGCCGAAAAGCTGCTCGCAGTTAAGGAATTGACCGGCGGTATCGCCTTTCTGTTCAAGAAGAACAGGGTTGATTGGATCAAGGGCTACGCCAGCATCAAGGACGCGCATTCGGTTGAAGTCGCGGGCAAGACCTACACCGCCAAAAACATCGTCATCGCCACCGGCTCGTCCGTCACTCCGCTCCCCGGCGTCGAGGTCAACAACGCCAAGGGGATCATCGTCGATTCAACTGGCGCGCTGGCCTTGTCCAAGGTGCCGCAGCACATGGTCGTGATCGGCGGCGGGGTGATCGGGCTGGAGCTTGGCTCGGTCTGGCGGCGATTGGGGGCCAAGGTTACGGTGGTGGAATTCCTCGACCAGCTGCTCCCCGGGATGGACGATGATGTCCGCAAGGAAGCCGCCAAGCTGTTCAAAAAGCAGGGCATGGAACTGCGCCTCTCAACCAAAGTCACCGGCGCGAGCGTCAAGGGCAAGAAGGCCGCGCTGACGCTCGAACCGTCAGCGGGTGGCGCTTCTGAAACGCTCGAAGCCGATTGCGTGCTGGTCGCGATCGGCCGCTGTCCCAATGTCGATGGTCTGGGCCTCGACACAATCGGCCTTCAACTGAACCAGCGCGGCCAGATCGACACCGCCCCCGATTTCCGCACCTCGGTGGACGGCGTCTGGGCAATCGGCGATGTCATCCCCGGCCCGATGCTCGCCCACACAGCCGAGGACGAGGGCATTGCGGTGGCCGAAAACATCGCGGGTCTGACCGGGATCGTCAATCACGCGGTGATCCCCGGCGTGGTCTATACCATGCCCGAATTCGCCGGTGTCGGCCTGACCGAAGAAGCCGCCAAGGCGCGCGGTTCTGTGAAAGTCGGCAAGTTCCCGATGGCCGCCAACAGCCGCGCCAAAACCAACCGTGACACCGATGGCTTCGTCAAGATCATCGCCGATGCCGAAACAGACCGCGTGCTGGGGGTGTGGATCGTCGCTTCGCTGGCCGGAACGATGATCGCCCAGGCCGCGCAGGCGATGGAATTCGGCGCCACGAGCGAGGACATCGCCTATACTTGCCACGCCCACCCGACCCATTCGGAGGCGATCAAGGAAGCCGCGATGGCGGTATTGGGCAAGCCGATCCATATCTGATGGCCCACCGGCCCCTGCTGCAAAACTTCGCCCGCTGGCATATCTGGCTGGGCTGGGCAGTCGCAGTGCCAGTTCTGTTGTGGCTCGCATCGGGCCTGTTCATGTCCGCCGTCCCGATCGAGGAGGTGCGCGGCGGAGCCTTGCGGGCCGAGGATCCGGCGATTGACCCGGCCAAGCTGACCTTCCCCCGCCTGACCGGACCAGTCACCAAGGTTGCGCTGGATTCACAAGACGGAACCCCGGTCTGGATCATCACCGGGGCCGACCAGCAACCACGGCGCTATGCCGCCCTCAGTGGCGCGCTGCTGGGCAAGGTGGACGAGGCAGAGGCGCGGCGCATTGCGCTCGCCGCCTTTGCCGGCAGAGCTCAGCTTACCGAAATTCGCCGGTTCAGTGCTGAAGCCGCGCCGCTCGACCTGCGCCGCCCGCGCCCTTCGTGGCAGGCGATATTCGGCGATGGCACGCACATCTATGTAGATGCCGAAAACGGCGAGGTGCTGGCCCTGCGCACCCGGTTCTGGCGGGCCTATGATCTGATGTGGGGGATCCACATTATGGACCTGCAGACCCGCGAGGATACCAGCAATCCGTTCCTGTGGGTGTTTGGTGGTCTGGCGCTGGTCTCCACACTTTTCGGTGCCACGCTGCTGTTCCGGCGGCGGAAGACGAGAAGATGACCCCCGCTGTCGCCCCTGCGCTGCCCGCGATTCTCGATCTGCTGGGGGTTGCCGTGTTCGCGCTGACCGGGGCCTTGCTCGCGGCGCGGCTCAAGCAAACCTTCGTGACGATGAGTTTTTTCGCGCTGATTACCGGGGTGGGTGGCGGATCGGTGCGCGATCTGCTGATCGGCGCCCCGGTGTTCTGGGTCCGCGATCCGTGGGTCGCTCCGGTCTGCCTCGGGGTCGCGCTGGTGGCGTGGCTAACGCCGCAACGCTGGTGGGACGGCCGGTTTCTGGAATGGGCCGATGCAGCGGGGCTCGCCGCCTATTCGGTGCTGGGGACAGCCAAGGCGCTCAATTATGGCGTCGCGCCGGTCCCGGCGATCCTGATGGGGATCATAACCGGCTGCGTTGGTGGGATTATTCGCGATGTCTTGGCAGCGCGTCCCTCGATCCTGATGCGGCCCGAGCTGTATGTGACGGTCGCCGCGCTTTCATCGGCGCTCTGCGCAGGCGGAAACCTGCTGAGTCTGCCCAATGCACTGGTCTGGCCAATCGCGGCGCTGGCGGGCTTTGCCTTGCGCGGCACGGCGATACAATTCGGCCTGGCGCTGCCCGCCTATGGACGGACAGACACCAGGCCGGATTGAATACCTAGAGCTTAGAGCGCACGACCGTCCAGATTGACGTTGCTCACCCGGCCATCGCGATCAAAGGTGCAACCAAAGTTGGTGCCGCCTTCGATCCGGCCAGAAACGCGCCAGCCATCGCCCTCGCGGGAAACCGTATCGATCTCGTCAATCCGGCGGTCACCGCGTTCAATCTCGCTCGCGCAGCGGTTCACCGCATTGTCGAGCCTGCGGTAATCCGCGCGTGCATCTCCATAGTTCGGGCGACTGTCGGTGCCGTAACCGGCTGAGCTATCACGCTGGGGATAGGACCGGTCAGGATAGGACTGGCTGGGATAGGATTGATCGGGATAGCGATAATCCTCATTACGCTGGCGTTCGCGCTTGGCCTTGTTGCTGTTGCTGGCTGCGCTGGCAATTGCAGCGATACCGCCAAGAATCAGCACGCCTGCAAAAACGTCACCTGCATTGATCCGGTCATGATGGCGATGGCCCCAGTCGCCACCCCAATTGCCGCCGTCCCAATTGTGGTCCCTTGCCAGGGCCGGGGTCGCAGTCAGCGAAAGCGCAGCGGCGATTGAGAGGGCTGCGGCAATACGCGAAAACTTGGCGTTCATGGTCTTGTTACCTTCCGAATAAAATAATTAGGCGGTCCAGGTTTTCTCTGGCCTGAACCGCCCATCGTCCATTATGCACGTGCTGTCTTACAGGCCGCGAATGCCGCTGAAGTCGAGGTCGACAATCCGGCCCCGTTCGAACTTGCACTTGAACGAACCGCTGTCATAGCCGCGCATCGAGCTGTTCCAGCCGCGGTAATCGCCGCCCCAGCCCCGGCCGTAGTCATCATCGCCACGGTTCCAGCCACGACCCGAGCCATTGACCGCGATCCGGCCACGCACTTCATAGCCCCAGCGGGTCTCACGGATGTCGCGCACATCGGTCACATCGGCGCGGCCATAGCTGTAGCGGCTGGCCTGACGTTCGGCAGTGCGGACGCATTGCTCGATCGCCTGACGGGCGTTGCCGCGGTAATCGTCGCGGCCATAGCTGTCATTGTTGTCATAGCCGCCGTAGCCAGCGCGATCATAGCGGTAATCCCTGTCGCGATAGTCATAGTCGCGGTTGCGGTTGCCGTTGCTGGCAGCCGAAGCAATCGCCACAATTCCGCCGATCACCAGCGCACCGGCGATAACATCGCCTGCACTGACTCCGCCACGATCACGGTGTTCGGCAAAGGCAGGGCTTGCCGATGATACGGCCATCGCGCCAGCCGCGACGGTAGCGATTGCGCCCTTGGCCAGAGCTTTGGAAATGGTCTTCATGGCATTCATCCTTCGGTGCTGCCTGGCAGGATAGCCTGGCGTTAAGGATGAAATACCGAATCGAGAGTGGCGCGAGCCTGAATTGAGCTGTCAGAAAGTGTTCATGTTAATTGCCATTTTTGTGAACACCGTTCCCCCACATAGTTTTTGTTAATCATCGCACTCAATTCCGGCGAAATCGCGCTGATGCTAACCCCGTTGCCAAGCCGAATTGGCGCCGCAACCGATCAGCGCAGGCTGATCACCAGCCCGGTTGCCTCCGCCAGAAAGGCGAGGACATCTGCCCCCTCTTCGATCAATTTGTCGGTCGGCTTGCCAGATCCGTGTCCGGCGCGGGTTTCGATCCGGATCAGATGGGGCTTTGAGCCAGCCCTGGCGGCTTGCAACGCTGCAGCATATTTGAAGCTGTGCCCAGGCACGACCCGGTCATCGGTATCGGCGGTGGTTATCAATATCGCCGGATAATCGGCGCCTTGGCGGATGTTGTGATAGGGTGAATAGGCGCGCAGCACCTTGAAATCGGCCTCCCGGTTCGGGTAGCCATAATCGTCCACCCAATAGCGCCCCGCCGTGAAGCGATCGAACCGCAGCATATCCATCACGCCGACTGCTGCATTGGCAGCCGCGAACAGATCGGGGCGCTGGTTGACCACTGCGCCGACCAGTAGCCCGCCATTCGAGCCACCCTGGATCGCCAGGCCGTGCTTTGGGGTGATCCCTTGCGCGATCAGGTACTCACCCGCAGCGATGAAATCATCGAAGACATTCTGCTTGTTGGCCAGCCGCCCGGCATCATGCCACGCCTTGCCATATTCACCCCCGCCGCGCAGATTGGCCATCGCAAAGGCTCCGCCTGCCTCCAGCCAGGCCATCCGCGTTGCAGAGAAGCCAGGGGTCAGCGAAATATCAAATCCGCCATAGCCATAGAGCAGCGTCGGCACTGCCCGGCCCGCTTCGGCGACGCTCTTCTTACGGACGATGAACATCGGCACGCGGGTGCCATCCTTTGACGAAAAGAAGCGCTGCTCCACTACATAATCGGCCGGAGCAAAGGTCAGCTCCGGTTCTGCAAAAGGCGCGGTTTTTCCGGTGCTGCTGTCAAGCCGGAAGATCGAATTGGGGCGATTGAAGCTGGAGAAGCCGTAAAAAGTTTCCGGATCCCCCGGTCGTCCGGAGAACCCCACTGCGGTGCCGATCGAATTCAGCGAAAGCTGACGCAGCGGCTTGCCGTCCAGCGACACAATTTCTGCAGTCGAGGCGGCGTCCTTCAGATAGGACAGGATCAATCGGTCCCCCACGATCTGGGCGCGTTCCAACGTTTCATCGCGCTCTGCAACGATTTCGGTGAAGGTCCATGACGGTTTGCGCTTGCCTGCCAAGCGGCGCGTCCGATCAGGCGCGGCGCGCACCACCTTGAGCCGACCGGCACCCTGATTGGTCATGAACCACAGCGCATCAGCATTCCCTTCGATCAGTCGCCAGTCGTTTTCTAACCCAGCCACTAGCACCTGCGCTGTCCAGGTCTTCGCGCTTCCGAGCGGGATGACATGGATCTCGTTCTTGGCATCGGTTCCTTTGGTCGAGGTAATCACAACCCAGCGGTTGTCATGAGTGACATCGGCCGAATGGCTCAACTCGGGCTCTCCAGGGGTGGCATAGACCAACTCATCGGCGGATTGCGGCGTACCGATACGATGATAATAGACCGCCTGGTTCTTGTTGAGCGACTGGAATGCCGTCGCCGGGTCCGGCTCGGGAAACCGCGAATAAAGCAAGCCCTCGCTGCCGACCCAGGCGATCTTGGAGAATTTGGCCCAGTGCAGCTCGTCAGGCAGGATCTTGCCGTTGGTTGCATCGAGTACACGGATGGTTCGCCAGTCTGAGCCGCCATCCTGGACCGCATAGGCGAGCAGCTTGCCATTGTGCGAGGGGACCCACTCGGCCAGCGCGGTTGCGCCATCCCTGGCCCAGCCATTGGGATCGAGCAGTAGCTGCGGCTTGCCGGAAAGGCCGTTGCGGACCAGCAGTTGCGACTGGTTTTGGAGGCCCGAATTGCGGGTGTAGAAATAACGCGATCCGGCCTTTTGCGGCAAGCCGAAGCGCTCGTAATCGATCAGCGCCTTGATCCGCGCGGCAAACCAGCTGCGCTGCGGCAAGCCATCCAGATAGGCGTGGGTTGCGGCATTCTGCCGGGTTACCCAATCAGCCACTTCCTTATCGCTGCGGACATCGTTCTCAAGCCAGCGATAGGGATCGGCGATCGCCTCGCCGAACTGGGTTTCAACCACATCGCTTTTGCGGGTTTCAGGATAGGCTGGCTGCTTCATCGGATCAGCCATGGCAGGAGGCGCCGCCAGCATAAAGCCTGCCAGCATAACTATCTGCGTAACAACCCGCATCTTATCCCCCTGCACAAACGAAAAGGCGGCTCCGACTCGATCAGTCTGGGCCGCCTTTACAATTCGTTTGCGCATTTCGCGATGGAAGACTTACTCTTCGCTGTAATCCTCGTCGCTGATCACCGGACCCGAATCCTGGCCCTTGGCCGAAACGTCGCGATCAACCAGTTCGATTACCGAAATCGGCGCAGCGTCCGAAGCGCGGATCCCGGCCTTGATGATCCGGGTGTAGCCGCCTTCGCGGCCGGCATAACGCGCGGCCAGGACTTCAAACAGCTTCTTTTCCTGCGCTTCATCGAGCAAGCGGGCATGGGCCAGACGGCGATTGGACAGTCCGCCCTTCTTGGCCAGCGTGATCAGCTTTTCAAGATAGGGGCGCAGCTCGCGCGCCTTGGGGGTGGTGGTGGTGATCTGCTCATGCTTGATCAGTGCGGCCGACATATTGCGCAGCAGCGCAATCCGGTGGGCCGAGGTGCGCTGCAGCTTGCGGCCGCCGTGTTTGTGACGCATTTTCTAGTGCTCCGTTCGTAAGGGGGCCGTATCAGGTACCCCGGTCCTGGCAGCTGTTGCGGTCGCTGCCCGATCACCGGATAAGCGGGACGCCCGTAGGCACCCCCTCAAGCCATCAGCCGAGCAGTTCCTGCTCGAGCTTCTTGGCCATTTCCTCGATATTCTCCGGCGGCCAGCCAGGGATGTCCATGCCCAGACGCAGACCCATCGACGAGAGCACTTCCTTGATCTCGTTGAGCGATTTGCGGCCGAAGTTCGGCGTGCGGAGCATCTCGGCCTCGGTCTTCTGGACCAGGTCACCGATGTAGATGATATTGTCGTTCTTGAGGCAGTTGGCCGAACGCACCGAGAGTTCCAACTCGTCGACCTTCTTGAGCAGGTAACGGTTGAGCTGGTTGGTATCGCTGTCGTCGCTCTGCACCGAGGCGGCCATGCCGATCATCGGCGAGCTGCCCACCGGCATTGCATCTTCGAAGTGAACGAACAGGGCAAGCTGGTCCTGAAGAATGCGCGCGGCATAGGCCACAGCGTCTTCTGGTGTCACCGTACCATCGGTTTCGACGGTCAGGTTCAACTTGTCGAAGTCCAGCTCCTGCCCGATGCGGGCATTGTCGATCTTGTAGCTGACCTGCCGCACCGGCGAATAGAGCGAGTCAATCGGGATAAGCCCGATCGGCGCATCAATCGGACGGTTCGCCACGGCTGGCACATAGCCCTTGCCGCTATCGGCGGTCAGTTCCATGTTCAGAGTCGCGCCCTCATCGAGGTGGCAAATCACGAGATCTTTGTTGAGCACCTCGATGTCACCCGAAACGACGATGTCGCCAGCCTTGACCTCGCCCGGCCCAGTGGCCGAGAGCTGGAGGCGCTTGGGGCCTTCGCCCTGCATCCGCAGCGCAATCTGCTTCACGTTGAGGACGATATCGGTCACGTCCTCGCGCACCCCGGCAAGCGAGGAAAACTCGTGTAGCACGTTCTCGATCTTGATCGAGGTGATTGCGGCACCCTGAAGCGAAGAAAGCAGCACCCGGCGCAGCGCATTACCGAGTGTCAGGCCAAATCCCCGCTCAAGCGGCTCAGCGATAAATGTCGCCCGGCGCTTGGCGTCGTTTCCGGCCTTGATCTCGAGGGTGTTGGGCTTCTTCAGTTCCTGCCAGTTCTTGATGTTGACGGACATGGACTTCCCCTAAAGGTTATATCTGGCGGGACCGGTCTGGTACTCCATGCGGAGCTTCAACCGGTCCGAAACTGCGCCGAGGCTGCTGCCCCGCCGCGAAGACTTGATCAGACCCGGCGACGCTTTGAAGGCCGCACACCGTTGTGCGGAATAGCTGTTACGTCACGAATCGAGGTGATGGTAAAACCAACCGCCTGGAGGGCGCGCAAGGCGCTTTCACGACCCGAGCCGGGGCCCTTGACCTCAACCTCAAGCGTGCGCACGCCGTGCTCGGCAGCTTTCTTGCCGGCATCGTCTGCAGCAACCTGAGCGGCATAGGGTGTCGATTTGCGGCTGCCCTTGAAGCCCATCGTGCCGGCCGAGGACCAGCTGATGGTGTTGCCCTGGGCGTCGGTGATGGTGATCATCGTATTATTGAAGCTGGCGTTCACATGCGCGACGCCGCTTGAGATATTCTTGCGCTCCCGCTTTTTGATGCGCTGGGGTTCGCGTGCCATTGTCTGTATCCTGTCGTGTATCGGGAAGGGAAAGCGGTCAGCCGGCGATTACCAGCCTTGGGGCAGCCGCTTACTTCTTCTTGCCGGCGATCGCCTTGGACTTACCCTTGCGGGTACGGGCGTTGGTGTGGGTCCGCTGACCGCGAACAGGCAGACCCTTGCGATGGCGCAAACCGCGATAGCAGGCCAGATCCAACAGCCGCTTGATGTTCATCGCGGTGGTGCGACGAAGATCGCCTTCGACGGTGTGATCGGCATCGATCGTTTCGCGGATATGCAGGACTTCCTGATCGGACAAGTCCTGAATCCGGCGGCTGTGATCGATGCTCAGCTTATCGGCGATCTCCACGGCCTTGGTCCGGCCGATTCCGTGGATATAGGTCAAGGCGATAATCACGCGCTTGTTGGTGGGGAGGTTTACCCCGGCAATTCGAGCCACTTAATTCTCCATGCTCCACAGAGGACTCTGACATCCCGAAGGGGCCAGGCCATCCATCTCAACGCTGTCATCACGACCATTGCTGGGTCAGAAACGGCAAAAAGCCCGGTTGGCGCGCGTAATGCTGCCACCTGCCGGACTATCCCGCAATTGTCGCGTGAAGCGGGCGCTTAGGGCGATTCGCCATTTGTGTCAACGCCCTGATCATGCTGAGCGTCACACACCGCCAAAAGCACATCGGCGGGTTGGTTACGTGCCACGTTATAAAAGCACATCGGCGGGTTGGTTACGTGCCACGTTATAGCCGATCCGCCCCGGGTTTGCCAGCAGCCGTGCCAATTACCGAAACCCAGCTGTGAGGCGAGTGACCTAGAGCGGGATGACGTTTGAGTGAATCGGGAGGGATTCACAACGGGCTGATTTTGTGATTCAAGCTGCTGGCTGGGATTTGGAGGCCAGCAGCGATGACCAGACCCTATTCGATGGATTTGCGGGATCGGGCGATCACGCG
>JANMKT010000066.1:0-7550 GCA_031372185.1 Novosphingobium sp. | reverse complement strand
GGCGACTGCAGAGGGGGTCATCAGCGAAACCGGGTGCGAGGGATCGGTGATGCCGCTGGCAAAATGCATCTTTCCGTGGCCGCGCAGAAAAAAGTAGAGAAAGCCAACTGCCGCAGGCTGCATGTCGCGGATATCCGCCTCATCGCAAGCGAAATGGAACAGCGTGGTAACATAGGGTTGGAGCGCTTCGGGTGCGGCAAAATAATCGAGCCGAATCAACTGTTGGCGGGTAAGCTCAGCCTCTTCGAATAGTGTCGATCCGCAGCTCGCTGCAGCCGTAATTGCATCCATAGTCGCGCCCCTGTTGGAGCAATATTAATCCATTGGCCCGGTTCCGCCACAAAAAAAGCGACCCATCGGCAGTTAAGCCGGTGAGTCGCTATTGAGTGCTGAACTCAAGGCTGAAAGCGTTGAGCTCTTCGGGTCGCATTGCCTCGTTAAGCTGCTCCGGTGATTCGGAATTGTATGGAATCGACAGTTAAGCCCTGAAATAGAATCATTTTTTATGTGGCAAAAGAGCAACTAACGCCCCATCCCCGATCGGTTCAGCCCGTCGACAGGCACAGCGGCTGATGCCATAGCGGCGGCGATGCTCTATTCCCTGATCCGTCCCGCGCTGTTCCTGCTCGATGCCGAACGCGCCCATGGCCTGGCGCTGGCGGCGCTCAAGGCGCTGCCGCTGGGCGGCGCGGCGCGGACTTGTGGCCCACTGGCGACCGCTGTAGCCGGGCTCTCGTTTCCCAACCCGCTGGGGATGGCTGCCGGGTTCGACAAGAACGCCGAGGTGCCCGATGCACTGCTGGGGGTGGGGTTCGGCTTTGCCGAAGTCGGCTCGATCACGCCCTTGCCGCAAGCGGGCAACCCCAAGCCGCGGGTGTTCCGCCTGGCCGAGGACCGCGCGATCATCAACCGGCTCGGCTTCAACAATGGCGGGGCCGCAGCAGCGCTGCATCGGCTGGCCCGGCGGCGCGGGAAACCGGGGATCGTCGGGATCAATATCGGGGCCAACAAGGACTCGCCTGACCGGATTGCCGATTATGCAACCATGGCCAGGCTGATGACCCCGCTTGCCAGCTATCTGGCGGTCAATATCAGCAGCCCCAACACCCCCGGCCTGCGCGCCCTGCAGGACGAGGCTGCGCTGACTGACTTGCTCGATGCGGTGCTCGAGGCGTGCGGCAAGGACGGCCCGCCGGTGTTCCTGAAAGTGGCACCGGATCTGGAGCCTGCCGATATCGACGCGATCTGCCGGATTTCGATCGACCGGGGGCTTGCGGCGCTGATCGTCTCCAACACCACAGTCTCGCGCCCGCCGCTCAAGTCACGGTTTGCCGGCGAGGCCGGCGGACTTTCCGGCGCACCATTGAAAGACCTTGCCCAGCAGCGCCTGCGCGATTTCCGCAGAGCCAGCGGCGGCGCGATCCCGCTGATCGGGGTTGGCGGGATCGCCAGCGCCGAGGATGCCTGGGCGCGGATCCGCGCCGGAGCGAGCCTGGTGCAGCTGTATAGCGCCATGGCCTTCGAAGGACCGTGGATTGCCGCCCGGATCGTCCGGGGGCTGGAGCGACTGATGAAACGCGATGGCTTTGCGACCATTGCCGAGGCGGTCGGAACCGAATAGCCTGACAGTTATGACCAGACGCCTCCTGTTCGTAATTGCCGTGCCGTTCCTGCTCGGAGCCTGCGCCACCGTCTCCGCTGCGCCCAGCGCGACCACTTTCGAAAAAGGAATGGTCAGCGCGGCC
Organism: Novosphingobium sp.; assembly: GCA_031372185.1. Classification (GTDB taxonomy): domain Bacteria; phylum Pseudomonadota; class Alphaproteobacteria; order Sphingomonadales; family Sphingomonadaceae; genus Novosphingobium. The sequence continues at coordinate 5,805 of JANMKT010000066.1, read as the reverse complement.
GATCCGCGCGCGGCCGGGGCCGGGGCCGAAATCCTGCGCGCCGGGGGCAGCGCCAGCGATGCCGCGCTCGCCACCCTGCTCGCGCTGACCGTGGTTGAGCCGCAAAGTTCCGGGATCGGCGGCGGCGGGTTTCTGGTGCTGGACGACGGCAACGGCCGGATCGAGACATTCGATGGCCGCGAAACCGCGCCGATGGCGGCGGGACCGGACTGGTTCATGCTGGACGGCCAGTATCTCTCAGTCCCGCAGGCGATCCCCGGCGGGCGCAGCGTTGGCGTTCCCGGCAACCTCAGCCTGATGGCACTGGCGCATGAGCGCCATGGCAGACTGGCGTGGAAACAGCTGTTCGGTCCTGCGATCCGGCTGGCCCGCGACGGTTTCATCATGACCGAGCGGCTGAATGCCTTCCTGATCCGCTCGCGCGCAACCGCCGCACTGACGGCAGAGGGGCGCAGCCTCTATTACCAGACGGATGGCACCCCGCTGCCCGCCGGGACTCTGATCAAGAACCCGGAATTGGCGCGCTTTCTGGGGCAATTGGCCACGCGCGGCCCCGACAGTTTCTATGTTGGCCCCAACGCCCGGGCGATTGTCGCTGCGGTTTCCACCGCGCCGCGCAATCCTGCCCCGATGACCACGGGCGATCTGGCGACCTATCATGCCAAACAGCGCGATCCGGTTTGTACCTTCTATCGGCGCTACCGGATTTGCGGGATGGGCCCGCCTTCTTCGGGCGCGACCACGGTGCAAGGGACGCTGGGCTTGCTTGAGCGGTTTGACCTGCGCGCGCTGGGCAAAGACGATCCGCGCAGCTGGCACCTGATCGCGGAAGCAGAGCGGCTCGCCTATGCTGACCGCGAGCGCTATCTGGCCGATCCCGATTTCGTCGCGGTGCCGGTCGCCGGACTGCTCGCGCCCGAATATCTTGCCGCCCGCTCGCAGCTGATCGCACTGGACCGGACCATGCCCTCAGTCGCTCCCGGCAATCCGGCCGGAGTCAAAGTCGCGCTGGCCGATCCGCTGACGCTGGATGTTCCTTCCACATCGCACTTCGTGGCGATTGACCGCAATGGCCAGGCCGCCACGCTAACCTCGACCATCGAAAGCGCGTTTGGCTCGGGCCTGATGGTGCACGGTTATTACCTCAACAATGAACTGACCGACCTCAGCCTGATCCCCGATCGCGGCGGAGTGCTGGTTGCCAACCGGGTCGAAGGCGGCAAGCGGCCGCGCAGCTCGATGGCCCCGACGCTGGTTTACGCCCCCGATGGCAGACTGCGGCTGGCGATTGGCGCTGCGGGCGGTGCGACAATTCCGGCGCAGGTCTTGAAGGCAATCATCGCGGTGATCGACTGGGATTTATCCGCGCAAGAGGCGATTGCCTTGCCGGTGATCTTCGCGCCCGGCGGCGCGGCTCTGTTCGTCGAGCGCGACAGTTCGATGGAAGCCATGATCCCCGCCCTGCGCGCGTTGGGCCATGCCGACATCGGCCTGCGTGAGCGCAGCTTCAAGGCCAATGCGGTGGAGGTGGTGAACGGCCGCCTGGTCGGTGCCGCCGATCCGCGCAGCGAAGGGCGCGCTATCGAGGAATGAAGCGCGACAGGCGTTCGGCGCTTGCTGCTGCGGAAAAGCGCCCCTAGATAATTCGATGAGAAACAGCCGCGTCAAAGCGGCGCTATAAGAGGGGCAAAGCATCGGTGCAGCTTTCTGATATCCGGACCGCCAGCAATCTCGTGAGCCTGTTTCTCGCGCGCGCCGATACGCGGGACGAACGCCCGTTCCTCTCGGCCAAGCGTGATGGCAAGTGGCGCGCGCAAAGCTGGGCCGAAGTTGCCAGCCAGGTTTGCCTGATGGCGGAAAGCCTGCGCCAGCTGGGTTTGAAAGACGGCGACCGGGTGATGCTGGTTTCCGAAAACCGCCCGGAATGGTGCATTGCCGATCTGGCGATCATGGCGGCCGGGTGCATCACCGTGCCGGCTTATACCACCAATACCGAGCGCGATCATTTGCATATCCTGGAAAATTCCGGGGCGCGGGCGGTGATCGTCTCGAATGCCAGGCTGGCCAAACCCTTGCTGCTGGCGGTGCTGCGCTCGGGCAAGGGCAGCCGGGTTATCGGGATCGAGCCGCTCGGCCAGACCCAGGCGGGCGCGATCGAATACCATGAATGGGCCGAGCTGCTGGCCGATAACGGAAATGGCGCTGCAGCCAAAGCCCGCAAAGCCGTGGTTACCCGGATCGCCCGGATCAAGCGCGAGGATACCGCCTGCATCATCTATACCAGCGGCACCGGCGGTGCCCCGCGCGGGGTGAAGCAGCACCACGGCGCAATCCTGTGCAATGTGATGGGAGCGGCACTGGTGCTGGAGGAGGACTTCGGGCTGGAGGATGAGGTGTTCCTCTCGTTCCTGCCGCTCAGCCACGCCTATGAACACAGCGGCGGCCAGTTCCTGCCGATCGGGGTGGGGGCGGAAATCTATTACGCCGAGGGGCTCGAAAAACTCGCCAGCAATATCGAGGAAGTCCGCCCGACGATCATGGTGGTGGTCCCGCGGCTGTTCGAAGTGCTGCGGACCCGGATCATGAAACAGATCGAAAAGCAGGGTCGGCTCGCCAATTTCATGATGGACCGGGCGCTTGGCATCGGTGAGAAAAAGGCCAGCGGACGGCGCAGCGGCAAGGGCCGGCTCCGTGACCGGCCGATGGATTTCATCCTCGAAAAGGCGCTGCGTCCCAAGATCCGCCAGAAGTTTGGCGGGCGGATGAAAGCAATGGTCTCGGGCGGGGCGCCGCTCAATCCCGACATCGGGATATTCTTCGATTCGATGGGGCTGACCGTGCTTCAAGGCTATGGCCAGACCGAAGCCGGCCCGGTGATCAGCTGCAACCGCCCGCGCGCGGGGATCAAGATGGATACGGTCGGCCCACCGCTTGACGGAGTGACCGTCAGGATCGCCGAGGACGGCGAGATTCTGGTCCAGGGTGAGCTGGTGATGCACGGGTACTGGCAAAACCAGTCAGAAACCGACCGGGTGCTGAAGGTCGATCCAGCCGACCCGGCAAGCGGGATCAGGCTCCACACCGGCGATATCGGGCACCTTGATGACAAGGGCCGGATCGTCATCACCGACCGCAAGAAGGATATGATCGTCAACGACAAGGGCGATAATGTCTCGCCCCAAAAGCTGGAAGGGATGCTGACCCTCCAGCCGGAAATCTCGCAGGCGATGGTGATTGGCGATCGGCGGCCCTATATCGTCGGGCTGATCGTGCCCGATCCCGAATGGGCGCTGGAGTGGACCCGCGCGCAAGACGAGAAGTTCGATTTCCACGCCCTGCAAGATTTGCCCGCGTTCCGCAGCGCGATCCGCGCCGCGATTGACCGGGTCAATCAGGATCTGCCGGTAACCGAAAAAATCCGCCAATTCGCCTTCGCCGACGAAGCTTTCGGGATCGAAAACGAGGAGATGACCCCAAGTTTGAAGATCCGCCGCCACAAGCTGAAAGAGCGCTATGGCGAGCGCCTGGACGGGTTGTATAAGGGGTAATGTGGCGGTTGTGACCAACTTTGGCTCAAACCTCGATGGCGCGATTAGAGTATGATGCGATTCAGTTTTTTCGCATCACGCTCTATAATTCTTTGTTGTCGCGTGATTTATTACGAAAAACCGGTTCCCACTTTTTCGCATCACGCTCTTATAGGTCCTGACCCTAGCTCCGCCACCTCAACCACTTGCGCAGGCGCGCCCACCGGCTGGGGCAAGCCGCCGCTGTCATGGCTGCGGATCGCGGCGTCTCCGGGGGCGGCGTTGCATCGTCATCCTCCCGCCCGAGCAGGCCGGAGCGCCTGAGTGGCTCGGGCCGCTCCGCTTTCTGGGCGACAGGTAGTGCAATGAGGGCCTGGAGCCGCTCTTGCAGGCTTGGTTCGATCAACGAAAATCCTGGCCCCGCATCCGGCTCGGGTCCGCGCGCTGCGAGCATGTCGCGGAAATCCCAGTCCGGTCTGGCTGTCTTCGTTGCCAGCAGCGGCATATCGGGCGCTGCTGCGTTGATAGTTTCGAACACGGCATCGGGCAGGCCCGGCGCGGACGAATCGGACAGCGCCTCGCGCTGAGCTGGTCCAGCCTCGCTGTGGGCGTGGCCCATACCGCGCAGCCGGGCGATACGAATCGCCATTTCCTCTTCTTTTTCTTCCAGGACCAGCACAGCGCGCTTTTTTGCACGCGGAATTCCGGTCATCACCAAGCTGCTGTAGCGCGGCGCGGGGATCGCGAGGCTAGCCTCGGTGAATTCCACCTCCGCCTCGGCAGCCTTGCGGGCGACGTCCGAAATCCCCACGACTGGCGCGTCGAAATAGGGATAGACACCGTTGCTCCCCGCCATCACGCACAGCGGGCGAGGCAAGCCATCCCGTTCGATCCGTTGGCCAACCGCCTGGAACAGCAACACAGAGAGCAGGCTGGCACCGAGCGAACCGGCGCGAATCCCCTCTTCATCGGGCTCCTCGCTGGCGAGGAGCCGCGCTTCCAGCATCGCCAGCGCGCCGTGCAAATCGTCGACCCCCGTAAGCGACAAGGCCGCGTCGGTCGCATCGCAATCATCGCCCCAGGTGCACCCGTGATAGGAATAGCCGTCGAGCAGGTCGTCGCGCCCGCTCTGCGAGAAAGGGAAAATTTCGTCCGTGAAGTAGCTGGTTTCGATATGCGGGGCGAGGCGCCCCTCGGCGTCGGGCTCGGGCAGGCTCTCGCCCGGCCAGCCGAATGCAATCGACAGGGCCGACACCCGACGTCCGGGCTGATCATGGCGGCGGATAGCGCCATCCAACCCTTCCCACCCGAGCAGAAACAGGTCACCGGCTTTAACCGTCAGGAAGCGGTCCGGCAGGAAGCGCCCCGGTCCCACATACGGAACGAGCAGAGCGCGCAACTGTTCAACGGCCGCGCCAGCCTTGCCCTGACGCAACCTGCTTTCGATCGAACGGCGGAAGGCCTCCTCGTTCAATCCATCAATGCTAATGGTAGTCACTGGCGTTACCCCGGCGCTGCCCGCAGGGAAGTAGCCGCACAATGGTTGATATGAGGTTACGAACGCGGCGATCCCGGAAAATGCGGGACCAGTTCGAAGTCAGGCTGCTTCCTTCTCGATCCATTCGGGGAAGAACGCCGGGGCCCGGGCCGACCAGCCGGGAGCCGTTGCCGCAGCTTCGCTGATCGATTGAAGCAGGCCGCGGCGGCGTTCGGGACGGATCTGCGGCAGCGCAGCGGCGGCGCAGAAGGCTGATGGCAGCCACGGGCGCGCATCAGCGCCGAGCAGCCGTTCATAGAGGAAGCGGAAGGCTGAAAAGCTGGAAATCCGCTCCTGCGCGAGATCGAACGCAGCGACCCGGATAAGCTTGCCGATGAAGCCTTCGAGCGCATCGAAGCCGGTTTCGGCGGGCATGGCGCCGCGCAGCACTTTCAATTCCTGATAGGCGACATACTGGCTGCGGATCGAGGCGTTTTCACTCGCATCGCGCGCCCATAGCTTGAACGCATCCTGTCGGCCCAGCCCGATATCCAGGCTGCGCTTGATGTAACGCTGTTCTGCGGCATCGAAACCGGCGAATTCGCGCAGCTCGGCGATGGTCAGCGATGCGGTCCCTGTATTGGCCATGATAACCCCCGGTTGGCGGGCCGTTAGCCCGTCAGCTGGAGATCACCAGAAATAGGTTAGAAAGTTGTTAACCACGGGGTTTACTTGTTGTGCCGTCCCGCTCCCCCGCCCGGCCACCCATTCAGGGTACTCTCGTGGGTGGCCGGGCGGGGG
>JANMKT010000063.1:0-15753 GCA_031372185.1 Novosphingobium sp. | reverse complement strand
GTCCAAGCGGATTTGACCAAAATGGCCCATCGCAGCGTTGGATAGGCTTGAAATAGAATAACTATTCCCGCACCTATCCGCCTCGCGCTGGACCATTTTGCTTCAAACCTCGATGGCGCGGTTAACAGGTCCTGACCCTAGGCAATTCCCCATGCGCAACCTTGCCCGCCAGACTATCGCCGCCGCCGCACTTGCCACTGCCGCAGCACCGGCATTGACCGCCGGGTCGCAGACTGCACCTTACACGGTGACCGAAAGCGGACAGAGCTTCACCCGCCTGCAGGATGCGATCAATTCGATCGATACCGGGATCGGCACGATCCGGATAGCGCCAGGCCGCCATGCCGATTGCGGCGTGCAGCAGAGCGGCGATATCCGCTTTGCTGCTGCCGTGCCGGGCCAAGCGGTGTTCGATGGGGCCACCTGCGAAGGCAAAGCGGCGCTGGTGTTGCGCGGGCGGTCCGCCGCCGTCGACGGGCTGGTGTTCGCCAATCTGCGGGTGCCTGATGGCAACGGCGCGGGAATCCGGCTGGAACGCGGCAATCTGACGGTTTCGCAGAGCTGGTTCCGCGATAGCGAGGAGGGTATCCTGACCGCCGCCGATCCATCGGGCCGTATCACGATCGATAAATCGACCTTCACCCGGCTTGGCCGCTGTGATCGCGGCCTCAGCTGCGCCCACTCGATCTACACCGCCAATTATGGCCAGCTCACCGTCACCCGCAGCCGGTTTGAAGCCGGGCGCGGCGGGCATTATCTGAAAACCCACGCCACCCGGGTCCGCATTGAGAGCAACAGCTTCGATGATTCGGCCGGCAAGACCACCAATTACATGATCGACCTGTCGGTCGGATCGACCGGCCGCATCGCCGGCAACTGGATGGTCCAGGGCCGCGACAAGGAGAACTACTCCGCCTTTATCACCGTCGCCCCCGAAGGACACGCTAACAGCGCCGACGGGCTGGTGATCGAAGGCAATGACGCGCGCTTTGCGCCAGGCGTCAGCCGGGACAGTGCTTTCATCGCCGATTGGTCGGGCGACCGGCTGGTGATCGGCGCGAACCTGCTGGGAGCGGGATTGAAGCGGTACGACCGGCGGTAACAACCGTCGTCCTCGCGAATGCGGGGACCGCTGGCCGCATCGATGCGAGGCCCGATCGATGAGGCCAGCGGTCCCCGGTCAAGCCGGGCACGACGCTATAGCAAATGCCCTGATCTATCCCGCTTGGTATCGAGATACCGCGCATTATGCGGATTGGCGGGGAGCTGGTGAGGCACCCGCTCGGTCACCGCAACCCCCTCGTCCTCCAGCGCGACAACCTTGGCCGGATTGTTGGTCATCAGCCGGATCGCGCTTACTCCCAGCAGGGCCAGCATCCGCGCCGCGACCGGGAAATCGCGCGCCTCGTTGGGCAGGCCAAGCCGGTTATTGGCATCGACCGTATCGAACCCCTGATCCTGCAGCTGGTAGGCGCGCAGCTTGTTGATCAGGCCGATCCCGCGCCCTTCCTGGCGCAGATACAGCAGCACGCCCCAGCCTCCTTCTTTGGCTTCATCCGCCATGGCGGCCAGTGCGGCATCGAGCTGCGCGCCGCAATCGCATTTAAGGCTGCCGAGGACATCGCCGGTGAGGCATTCGGAATGAAGCCGCACCAGCGGCACGCGGGCGGCATCTTGCGCGCCGATCACCAGCGCAACATGTTCGCGCAGATCGTCGACCGAGCGGAAGGCAATGATTTCTGCGCTTTCACAGGCCGCCACCGGCAGCTGTGCGCGGGTGGCGATGGTCAGCTGGGCGGTATCTTTCCACGCGGCAAGATCAGCGGCGCTGACCGCCTGCGCTTCGCCTGGCGGATCGGGATCGACCAGAAAGGCGGGCAAAATCCCCGCCAGCCGGGCCAGCTCCAGCGCCACTGCGGCGGTTGCCGGCTGGCCCAGCGGCTCGGCCAGGAACGGCCCTTTCAACGGATAGCGCAGATCGAGCGCGGGATCGGCCAGCGCGCGCGCAGCGGCCAGATCAAACGGCTCGGCTCCGCGGATCAGGACCGGCGCGTGCGGCTCGGCCGCCTCGCGCTGGTTGGCAAGCTTGAGTGTGGCCGCGCGGGCCGCTGAGATCAGCATCCGCGGCGCGGTGGTGCCGACCGTGAAGCCGGTTTCGGCGGGAAGCAGGATCGCCCCGCCATCAATCGTGATCGGCCAGCCGTGACGCAGGGCATCGATCGCCTGGGCAGTTCGGCGGGGTCCGCTGCTCAAAGTGCAAACTCGGTAATCAAGGGCACATGATCGGAGCATTGCACCCAATCACGGGTTTCCTCGATCACCCGGTGACTGCGCGACTGGACAGCCACATCGGGTGAGGCCCACATATGGTCGAGCCGCCGGCCCCTGTCGCCCTCGCGCCAGTTTTTCGCGCGGTAGCTCCACCAGGTCCAGTTGCGCGCTGGCGCCGGGATATGCTGGCGGCCCAGATCGACCCAGCCGTGGGCTGCCTGAAAGCGGGCCAGGGTTTCGACCTCGAGCGGGGTGTGGCTGACCACTTTGAGCAGCGACTTGTGGTTCCACACATCGCTTTCGAGCGGGGCAATGTTGAAATCGCCGATGATGACACTGGGCCGGTCGATCTGTTCCGCCCAGCGGGTCATCCGTTCAAGAAAATCGAGCTTCTGGCCGAATTTGGGGTTAACAGCCCGGTCCGGCTCATCCCCGCCAGCCGGAACATAGACGTTCTCCACGATCAGGCCCTGTCCCGCATCCAGCAGCTCCACCCCGACATGGCGCGCCTCGCCATTGTCCTGCCAATCATGGCGGGTAACCTCGCGCAGCGGAATCCGGCTGACCGTGGCAACGCCATGATAGCCTTTTTGCCCGTGCACCGCGTGGTGCACATAGCCGAGTTCGGCAAATGCCTCGTAGGGGAACAGTTCCGCCACGGTCTTGATTTCCTGCAAGCACAGCACATCGGGCTCGTGTTCGGCAAGGAACCGGGCAACCTGCGGCATACGCAGGCGAACAGAGTTTATATTCCAGGTTGCAATGGTGACCATGATTCGGGCGTTAGCCTGTCCCCGTGCACAAAAAAACCCTCGTCCCGGGGGCATTGGGACGAGAGTTCTTTTTTGCGTTCGTCACGCTTTGACGGAGCGATCGGGTAGAGGCTGGGGCAACAGGGGGGAAACCCGCCTCAAACCGCGCCGTCAAAAATAGTTCTACCCGCTTTCTGCTTGCTCGCCCATGAACAATCGACTGTCAATTGTCGCGATTTGTCGCAACATCGGCACGCCCTGCGACGATGCGTGGCAGGGCATCGACGAGCAGCTAGCGCCGCCCGTTCCGCCGCGGATCGTTGAAGCGAAAAGCGTTGTCCGGAACGGCCTGGCCATATTGATGATTCGACAGCCGCACCGTGGTCCGCGCATTCTGCGAATCGAGCGAGACCCAGCTCGTCAGCTCCATCCCGCCCGGCGCCGAAGCCTTGCGAACGAAGACCAGCGTGATCACCCCGTACTCAGGATGCTTGGCGTCGCGGACCTCGATACTGGTCACGTCCGGGTCATTGGTCGGCTGAAGCCGCCCGAAGCGCATCACGTCGCGATTGGGATCGAGCAGCGCGCCCAGCGGGCTGTTCTTGATCGGCCAGCGCTGAACCTGGCGGACCTCGTAATCGACGAGCGTCAAGGCGGCACCATCCGATACGATCAGCAGCGGGACGCCCGGTGCATACTGAAAGCGGATCCGCCCCGGGCGCTTGAGCGTCAGCACCCCGTTGAGCTGCTTGCCGTTGCGATCGGTCTGGGTAAAATTGGCCCGCATGGTGGAAATCGCCCGCAACGCGGCGATTGCTTCAGTGAGCTGTGCGCTGGCGGCGGGTGCCTGGGCCGAAGCCGGGGCAATCACGGCGAGGGGGGCCGCAACGACAAGCGCCGCCGATGCGGCGGCGGCGAAACGATGGGAGATCTTGATCAAGTGGTTCATGCCTATCTCCGTTAAGGTTGCAGGCTTGAACTGTGAATGAACCGGAAAGGTCCGTTACTTGATTTTGGCTTCCTTGAACTCGACGTGCTTGCGCACCACCGGGTCGTACTTGCGGAAGGTCATCTTCTCGGTCGTGTTGCGCGGATTCTTCTTGGTCACATAGAAGAAACCGGTTTCGGCGGTGGAGACCAGCCGGATCTTGACGGTTGCGGGCTTCGCCATGGCGCTTGTCCTGAAACTTTGAAATGATTCGAGCGGCACGTACCCCGCGCCGCCCTTGCAAGGGTGGGCCATTGGTCCAAGCGCGGGGCAAAGTCAAGAAGGAGCGGCCCGGATCAACCCTTGAATGGCGGAATCGGCTGCAGCGCGCCAAAGCTCTCAACCATCGGCTCATGCCCGAGTGGCGGCAGCACCAGTTCTGCGGCATCAACCTGGGTATCGGGGAGCCGGTCCAGAAAATCGCGGAGCAGCGTCAACCGGCCAAGCTTCTGGTCGTTGAAATCGACTAGCGTCCACGGCGCGTGCTTGCTGTGCGTGGCTTTCAGCATCGCCTCGCGCGCCGTGGTATATTCGGCGTATTTCTGGCGCGCGGCCAAGTCTATCGGAGTGAGCTTCCAGCGTTTGAGCGGATCTTCCAAGCGCTCGGCAAAGCGTTGTTCCTGCTGGGCCTGATCGGTGGTCAGCCAATATTTGAACAGCACAATGCCATCATCGACCAGCTGCTTTTCAAACTCAGGCGCCGCTTTGAGGAATGCCGCGACCTCAGCATCGCTGGCATAACCCATGATCTTTTCGACCCCGGCCCGGTTATACCAGCTGCGATCGAACAGCACGATTTCGCCTTTGCCGGGCAAATGGGCAGCATAGCGCTGGAAATACCACTGGCTCTGTTCCTGCTCGCTTGGCCTGGACAGCGCGACAATCCGGCATTGGCGCGGATTGAGCGGTCCAGCCAGCGCCTTGATCGAACCGCCCTTGCCCGCCGTGTCGCGGCCTTCAAACAGCACCACCACCCGTGCGCCGGTGGCAGCGACCCAGCGGGCCATGGCGACCAGCTCTTCCTCCAGCGGGGCGTAGAGCTTTTCAAATTTCTTGCGCTTGAGCTTACCCATGGCGATTCCTTTTGGCTGGCTACGGCTTGCGCGATCCGGAAAGGCAGCGCAACATTTGCTCCTGTGCGATTGCAGTGATAGAAGTTGCAAACGCAACTATGTCAGACATTCTTGCCCTTGAGCCCGATTACGCCTGTCTCCCCGAAATGGGCGGACAAGTGTTCACTGCGCCCTTGCAGCGCCCGGCCCAGGTCGGCGCGAACTGGCTTGAGCCAGCGCAGCGCAGCTATAGCGTCGATGAGCATGACATCTGGGACGATCTCTATGCCCGCCAGCTTGATATATTACCGGGCCGGGCGGCCAGCGCCTTCATGGCCGGATTGCAGAAGCTGGGGCTGGGGCGCGGCGGGGTGCCCGATTTCACCTCCCTCTCTGAAGAACTTACCGCGCTGACCGGGTGGAGCGTGGTCCCGGTGCCGATGCTGATTCCCGATCATGTGTTCTTCTGGCACCTGGCCAACCGCCGCTTTCCCGCGGGCAATTTCATCCGCACCCGCGAGACGTTCGATTATATCCAGGAACCCGATGTGTTCCACGATGTGTTCGGCCATGTGCCGATGCTGGCCGATCCGGTGTTTGCCGATTACATGCAGGAATATGGCCGTGCCGGGTGGAAGGCAATGCGCTATAACCGCTTGAAATCGCTGGGCGCGCTCTATTGGTACACGGTCGAATTCGGGCTGGTGATGGAGGGTGACGGGCTGCGCGCCTATGGTGCCGGGATCCTGTCTGGCCCGACCGAGGCGGTCTATGCGGTCGAGGGGCAGTCTCCCAACCGGATCTTCCTCAATGTCGATCGGGTGATGCGAACCGATTATGTGATCGACGATCTTCAGCCGACCTACTTCGTGATCGAAAGCTTTGCCGATCTCTACCGGCAGACGGTCGAGCGCGATTTCGACCGGCTCTATCGCAGCCTTGGCCCCGGTTTCACCTATGCCAATTCGGCGGTGATTGATGTCGACAATGTCCTCCATCGCGGGACGCAAGAATATCTGTTGCGTGGCGGGCGCGGATCGGGCGCGAAGCCGGTTTAGTGCGACAGTAGAACGATCGCCGCGATCCCTGCTACGATCCGGTACCACGCAAACGGGGCAAATCCGGCGCGGCTGATATAGGCGACGAAGGCCTTGATCACCGCCAATGCGACCACGAACGACACCGCAAAGCCCACCGCAATCTCGCTCCACCCAACCGGACCACTGCCAGCGGCCAACACCGCACGGTTATCCCACAGTTCCAGCGTAGTTGCTCCCAGCATCGTCGGAATGGCGAGGAAAAAGCTGAACTCGGCTGCGGTGCGCCGCTCGATCCCCATTGCCAGCGCGCCCATGATCGTCGCGCCCGAACGGCTGATCCCCGGGATCATCGAGATGCATTGAAACAGCCCGACGCCGAGCGCCTGGCGGGCCGGGAGTTGGGCAACGCCGCTGGCGGGGCCAGGCTTGGCCCAGCGCTCGACCGCCAGGATCGCAATGCCGCCCACCAGCAAGGCCCAGCCGACCACCATCGGGCTGCCGAGCATGACGTCGATATAATCCTTCAGCGCCAGACCCAGCACAGCGGACGGCAGGAAGGCGAGGAGGACATTGCGCACAAACGCAAAGCTCATCGGTTCAAGCCGCAGCAGCCCCCAGCCGACCGCCCAGAAAGTGCGCCAATACTGGACCACCACCGCCAGGATCGCACCGAGCTGGATCACGACATTGAACACTTTCCAGGTTCCGGCATCATAGCCGAAGATCTCGGACGCAAGGATCAGGTGCCCGGTCGATGACACCGGGATGAATTCGGTCAGCCCCTCGACAATGCCGAGCAGAATTGCGGTGAGCGTCAGATCCATCAATTCACCTCGATCGGCGCGGCGCGGTCGTCAAATTGCAGCGCGGCGAGCCGCGCATAAAGTCCGCCCGCACGGCTCAGCACATCATGGGTGCCGGTCTCGACGATCCGGCCTTTGTCCAGCACCACAATCCGGTCCGCCTGCCGCACAGTGGCGAGGCGGTGGGCGATCACCAGCGTGGTCCGGCTGGCCATCAGCCGGTCGAGCGCGTCCTGAACCTGCGCCTCGCTTTCGGCGTCCAGCGCACTGGTTGCCTCGTCCAGCAGCAGGATCGGTGCATCGCGCAGCAGTGCCCTGGCAATGGCGATGCGCTGGCGTTGCCCGCCCGAGAGCCGCGCACCGCTTTCGCCGAGGAAAGTATCGAGGCCATCGGGCAATTCGCGCAGGAAATCCTCGGCATTGGCGGCGCGTGCCGCTTGCCAGATCGCCTCATCCGAAGCCTCCCAGTTACCATAGCGCAGATTGTCGCGCGCATCGGCGGCGAACAGAATGCCCTCCTGCGGGACCAGCGCCATCCGCCGACGGATTTCTGCGGGATCAGCCGAAGTCAGTGGCACCCCGTCGAGCTTGATGGTCCCGGACTGGGGGTCGTAAAACCGCTCAGCCAGCTGAAACAACGTAGATTTGCCGGCCCCCGAAGGCCCGACAATCGCGACCGTCTCTCCGGGTTCGACGACAAGTGAAAAATCGGCCAGTGCCGGGGTTTCGAGCCGGGTCGGATAGCGGAAATTGACATGATCGAAGGTGATTTGCCCGCGCGGCGGCACCGGCAAAGCCAGCGGCCGGACCGGCGGCGCAATCGCCGGTCTTTCGTTGAGCAACTCGTTCAACCGGCTCGCCGCGCCAGCCCCGCGCAGGAGATCGCCATAGACTTCGGTAAGTGCCCCGAATGCGCCTGCGACCAGTCCGCCGGTCAGCACGAAGGCGGCGATGGTGCCGCCACTGATCGTGCCCTGGGCCACCCCCAGCGCGCCTTCCCACATCAGCAGGGTAATCGCCCCGAAGATCAGCAGGATGATAATCGCGGTCATCGCCGCGCGCAGCAGAATCCGCCGTTTGGCAGTGGTGAAAGTCGCCTCGACAGCACCGGAAAAACGGCTCCGTTCGCGGGTCTCCTGGTTGAACGCCTGGACAATCTTCATCGCGCCAAGCACCTCGGAAACCATCGCGCCGATATCGGCGACCCGGTCCTGGCTAGAGCGCGAAACATTGCGCACCCGCCGCCCGAACCACACAATCGGCAGCACAATGATCGGGATAGACAGCGCCAATCCCAGCGTCAATCTGGGCGCAAGGGTAAACAGATAGCCGAGACCACCGATCCCCATGATGATATTTCGCAGCGCCACCGATACGGTGGTGCCGACGACCTGCTCGATCAGCGTGGTATCGGCGGTCATCCGGCTGGAAATTTCTTTCGGACTGTTTTCCTCGAAGAAACCTGGGGCCAGGCGCAGCAAATTGGTTTGCACCTTGAGGCGGATATCAGCGACTACCCGCTCACCCAGCCAGGAAACAAAGTAAAACCGCAGCGCGGTGCCAATCGCCAGCACCGCCACGATCAGCAGCAGATAGCGAAACCACCGACCAATATCGTCGGGATTGCCGCCCGCCGCAAAGCCCTTGTCGATGATCAGCTTGAAACCCGATGGGATCGCCAGCGTGGCTGTGGCGGTGATCAGCAGAGCCACACCGGCCATCGCCAGTTGGCCCGGATAGGCGATTGCCGCGTCCCAGATCATCCTGAGCGGGCCAAGGCTGCGGACAGGCTTGGCTGGGATGGCTGGTTCGGCCTCGGTTGGGGCGATGCTGTCAGGGGTCGCGATCATGGCGCGCGCCCTAGCACAACCACGATGGGCATAAAGTGGCAAATGCGCACCCATCGTTGAACCTAATCGTAATTGCCGCATTGCAACATAGCGTGAAACGCTCCACCATACCGCCATCTCGCAGCGCAAACGCTGCAAACAGGGGACCGCAATTGCTTTACACCGGTTACGAATTGCAGCGCTCGTGGCTCAATGCCGCCAGCACCTGGGCCTCATTCGGCGCCGAACTGCTCAATAATCCGGCCTTGCCGTTTGGCTACACCGGGTTTGGACCGGTGCTGTCCTCAGCGCTGGAAGTTTTCGCCCACGCCGCTGCGCCTTATGGCAAGCCGGCCTTCGATATCGAGGCAGTGACGGTGGACGGCACGCGTTATCCAGTCACCGAAGCGATCGTAAAACATAGGCCGTTCTGCAATTTGCTGCGATTTACGCATCCGGGACTAGCCACAGATGCGCCGAAGCTGCTGCTGGTTGCGCCGATGAGCGGTCACTTTGCGACGCTGCTGCGCGGCACGGTCGAACGGATGGCAGAGCATGCGGAGGTTTATGTCACCGATTGGGCCGATGCCAAGATGGTGCCGCTCAGCGCCGGATCGTTCGATCTGGATGACTATATCGACCATTTGATCGATTATCTCGAATTCATCGGCCCCGGCACCCATCTGATGGCGGTCTGCCAGCCTTCGGTCCCGGCGCTGGCCGTCACCGCGCTGCTGGGCGCGCAGAAGCATCCTTGCCGGCCCGCCACCCTGACCATGATGGGCGGCCCGATTGATACGCGCGAAGCGCCGACCAGCGTGAATGATCTGGCGATGCAGCGCCCGATCGAATGGTTTCGCAACAGTGTGATCGCCACCGTGCCGCTGCAGTATTCAGGCGCGGGGCGGCGGGTTTATCCCGGCTTTCTCCAGCTGGCTGGTTTCATGAGCATGAACTTGGGCAATCACATGATGAGCCATTACCAGCTGTTCAAACATCTGGTGGCCGGCGCGGATGAAAGCGCGGATGCGACCAAGGCCTTTTACGACGAATACCGCTCAGTCAGCGATCTCGACGCCGCCTATTACCTCCAGACGGTTGAAGAGGTGTTCCAGAAGCACTCACTGCCCAAGGGTGAGTTTGTCCATCGCGGCAAGCTCATCGACCTCGGTGAAATCCGCGACACCGCGATTCTGGCCATTGAGGGTGAGCGCGACGATATCTCCGGAATCGGTCAGACCAAGGCGGCGCTGCATCTGGCAACCGGCCTCTCCGCAGCGCGCAAGAAATACCACCTCGCCGCCGAGGTTGGTCATTACGGCATCTTCAACGGCAGCAAATGGCGCGATTCGATTGCGCCGATCGTTGATGACTGGATGGCAACCCACGCCAAGGCGCGATTGAAAGTGGTGGCCTAGCTTTTTATCGAGGGCGGTGCAGGCTGCCTGAAGAACTGCTTGAGCACCCGCTGCGCCATCAGCAACAGCCAGATCGCCAGCACTGCTAGTCCGGCGGCGATTGCTCCGGCAGCAACGGGATATTTGTAAGTCAGAAACAGTAGCCCGCCGGTCACGACATCTTCGGCGGTTGAAACCACAATATTGCTGAACGGTTCGGGGCTGGCATTGACCACCGCCCGCGCGCCCGCTTTGCCGCCGTGCGCCAGCAGCGAGCCGCCTCCGCCAAGGATAAAGGCGATGGCCTGCGTCGCCGGATCGCCCGGATCGACCACCGCCAGCGCCAGCAGTGCCCCGCCAAGCGGGCGGATCAACGTGTGAATCGTATCCCAGACGGTATCGAGCCAGGCGACCTTGTCGGCAAAAAATTCAGCCAGGGCAGTAAAGCCCGCCACGCCCATCACCCACGGGTTGGCCAGGATCTGCAACGCGGCGAGATGCTCGGGCAGCGGCAGCACTCCGAAATGCATCGCAGCACCGGTGGCCAGCACGCAGAGATAGAGCCGCCAGCCCGAGAGCAAGCTGACGCTGCCCGCAACACCCAGGATTTCGATAATACCCAGGTGTTCAGTCATGGTGCGCACTCCCCCGGCCTGTCAGGGCTGAGGATGCGCGCCAACGACCGCAATGGCAATATCACTCTCCGCCCACGCAACAGGCGGGGAGGCTGGTGACTTAAACCAAATCTCGATGATCGGAACCAATCGCATCCCCCTCCCCGTCGGGGTGGGGTTTGGGGTGGGGGCTCAACACCCGCATCGACACGAGCCCTGTCGGCCTCGCTCCTCCATCCCCAACCCTTCCCCGACGGGGAAGGGAGCAGTGAGACAAAGTCATCGAGATTTGGTACTAGGGTCAGGACCTGTTAACCGCACCTTCGAGGCGGCAAAATGGCGAACATATCGGGCGGAAATGCGCGCCGTTATGACTGGACGTCTTTGCAAGCGTATTTCTGTTCGAGATGTAAGCAATTTTGCCGTCCAAGCGGATTTGACCAAAATGGCCCATCGCAGCGTTGGATAGGCTTGAAATAGAATAACTATTCCCGCACCTATCCGCCTCGCGCTGGACCATTTTGCTTCAAACCTCGATGGCGCGGTTAACAGGTCCTGACCCTAACGTTGTCCCCGGCTCGACCGGGGACCGCTGGCCTCGTCGATGCGAGTTCGGAATGATGAGGCCAGCGGTCCCCGATCAAGTCGGGGACGACGATCTGGGCAAAGCCTCCGCCACGGCCTCAACCGTCGATGCGACCAGCAGATCAATCCCCGGCAAGGTCGGGTGGATGTGATCCGCCTGGATCAGCTCGGACTTATCGATCAACGGCTGGAGGAAAAACGGCACCAGCCCCGCACCATGCTTTTTCGCCAGTGCCGGATAGATCGGATCGAATTTCGCCCGGTAGTCAGCCCCCAGATTGGGCGCAGAGAGCATCCCGAGTAGCAGCACCTTGATCTTGCGCTTGCGCAGCTCGGTCAGGATTGCATCGAGGTTGGCGCGGGTCTGCTCAGGCGGAAGTCCGCGTAACATGTCGTTGCCGCCCAGGCTGATAATCACCAGCGCGGGCGGCTGTGGCAGGTTGTTCAAGGTGAAGCTCAGCCGCTGCAGCCCGCCTGCAGTGGTATCGCCCGATACCCCGGCATTCATGATCCGGGCGTTGATGCCCCTTGCCCGCAGCGCTGCTTCGAGCCGGGCCGGATAGCTCTGCCCCGGTTCAAGCCCGTAGCCCGCAAACAGGCTGTCACCCAAGGCGACGATCTGCTGCTCCTGACCCATAACGGGGATTTCGGGCGCGGCTTCTGTGGCGCTGGGTTGCGACACCGGCGCAGCCGAGCCGCATCCCCAAAGTGCGAACGCAGGAACCAGAACCGCCCAAATCAATTTCATTTCGCAACTCTCTCTTGCCGGAATGCCCCTAGCTATGGCATTGCCGCTCCGTGACAAGCCCCTCCCCGGCGATTTCCGCCTCGAACCTTACCCTCACCCTCGGCAGCGGTGACAGCGCGGTCGCGATCCTGCGCGGGATCGACCTTATTGTGCCGCTTGGCCAGACGCTGGCGCTGCTCGGTCCATCTGGTTCGGGCAAAAGCTCGCTGATGGCAGTACTGTCAGGCCTGGAACGCGCGAGTTCGGGTGCGCTGAACGTGGCGGGCGCGGATTTTGCAGCCTTGTCAGAGGACGCGCTGGCACAGGCGCGGCGGGGGGCGGATCGGGATCGTGCTCCAGGCCTTCCACCTGCTGCCAACGATGACCGCGCAGGAAAATGTCGCGACGCCGATGGAGCTGGCGGACATGGCCGATGCCTGGGCCCGCGCCGCCGCCGAGCTTGCGGCCGTCGGCCTTGGCCACCGCCTGACCCATTATCCGGCCCAGCTATCAGGCGGCGAGCAGCAGCGCGTGGCCATCGCCCGCGCGACGGCCCCGCGCCCGCCGCTGCTGTTTGCCGATGAGCCGACCGGCAATCTCGATGCCACCACCGGCGCCGAGATCGTCGATCTGCTGTTCGCCCGCCGCGTCGAAACGGGCGCGACACTGGTAATCATCACGCATGATCCGGTACTTGCAGAACGCTGTGAGCGGGTCATAACGCTGGCCGACGGACAGATCGCCAGCGACACGGCAGCATGAGCAATTTGCCGTCAAACTCTGCCACTAGCCCCTCCGCTTCAGGGGAGGGGTTGGGGTGGGGTCCATCCTCTCAGACTGACGTAAGACCCGGAGGAGAGACCTCACCCCCACCCCCTGCCCCTCTCCTGAAGGGGAGGGGGGTAAGTACTCTCCCCTGGCGCATGGCCTGGCGGATCGCCCAGCGCGATCTCAATGCGCGGTTCCGGGGCCTCAGGCTGCTGTTGGTCTGCCTGTTCCTTGGGGTTGGCACTCTGGCCGCGATCGGGACGCTAACCGGAGCGATCGAGCAGGAACTGGCGATCCGCGGGCGGGCTATGCTCGGCGGCGATTTGCAGGTCGAAGTGTGGCAGCGCCCCGCCAGCGCCCGGGAAATGGCGGCCTTCATAGCATTAGGCAAGGTCTCGAGCGGAACCCGGATGCAAGCCATGGCGAGCGCCGGGGAACTGGCCGCACCGGTTGAACTCAAAGCCGTTGATCAAAACTGGCCGCTGGTTGATCGCCTCAAACTCAAGGATGGCCGTGCGGTTGGCGCACCGCCGGCTGATAGTGCCTGGCTCGGCGAAGGCGCGGCTGGACGGTTGGCGCTGAAACCGGGCGATGATTTGACCATTGGCGGGCAAAAACTCAAGGTCGCCGGGATTATCGCCGAAGAACCTGACCGGCTCAGCGAAGGCTTCGCCCTTGGCCCGGTAGTGATCGTGACGGAAGATTTCCCGGCCCGCGCTGGCCTGACCCAGCCGGGCGCGATGTATCGCAGCAAATACCGGATCGCCTTGCCGCCAGGACGCGATGCGGTGAAGCTCCAAGCGAAGCTGGAAAAGCAGTTCCCAGCGGGCGGTCTGACCATCCGCGAACGCAGCAAGGCCGCACCTGGAGCAGAGCGTTTTGTCAGCCGGATGGGGGAATTCCTCGTCCTGGTCGGCCTCGCCGCGCTGGTCATCGCCGGGATCGGGATCGGCGGCGGGGTCAGCTCTTATCTTGAGGCGCGGCGCGGCAGCATCGCCACGCTGAAAGTTCTGGGTGCGACCAGCGGCGACATTGCGCGGATATACCTGATCCAGATCGCAGGCGCGGCGCTGGCCGGCAGTCTGGCTGGCCTCGCCGCCGGGGTGGCGGTAACCCCGCTGCTCGGCAAGGCGCTGGGTAGCCTGCTGCCGGTATCGCCGGGCTTTGTGTTCGATCCCGCCGCGCTGCTGCGGGCGAGTGCCTATGGCTTGCTGGTCGCGCTGATTTTTGCCGCCCCGCCGCTATTGGGCGCACGGCATTTTCCAGCAATGGCGTTGATGCGAGCGCGGGTTTCGCCGCTTGGCAAAGCAAGACGCGATGCCCTGCTGCCAGTCGGCTTGGGCGTAGCGGCGATTGCCGGGCTGGCGCTGCTGACCGCCGCGCAACCGATCGTTACCGCGTGGTTTCTGGGCGGCGCACTGGTAGTCCTTGGGCTGCTCGGCCTGCTTGGCCAGGCGATCCGATGGCTGGCCGCGCGCCTGCCCCGCCCGCGCGATCCGCTGCTGCGCGCCGCGCTCGCGAACCTCCACCGCCCCGGCGCGCAGACCGGTGCGCTGGTGACGGCGCTGGGCTTTGGGCTTTCGGCCTTTGTGCTGCTGGCCGCGGTCCAGACCAGTCTTGATCGCAACATTGCGGCCCGCGTGCCACAGCGGGCGCCGGATTATTTCGTGCTCGACGTTCCGCGTGACCGGGTGGGCGCGTTCACGGCAAGCGTCGCTGCAATCGCGCCCAAAGCAATCGTCCGCACCGTCCCAGCCCTGCGCGGCGCAATCCTTGCCTATGGACCGCCAGCCGCCATGATCCGCGTTGCCGACCTGAAAGAAATTCCCGAAGAGGCCTGGCCGCTGCGCGGTGAGCGCGGGCTGACCTATTCGGACGAAGTGCCGCAGGGCAATTCACTCACCGCCGGCAAGTGGTGGTCCAGGGGTTATTCCGGCCCGCCGCTGGTTTCGATTGATGAGAAACTGGCCGAAGTGCTGGGCCTGAAGCTGGGGGACCAGCTGACCATCGGCGTGCTGGGGGTGGAACGCACCGCCACCATTGCCTCGTTCCGGCGGATCGACTGGGACAGCATGGGCTTCAATTATGTGCTGGTCTTCTCACCCAATGCGATCGCGGACGCGCCGCATAATCTGGCGGCGACGATCGATCTGGGTCCCAGCCCGGCGATCGCCGGCCAGGCAAAGGGCGAGCTGCTGCGCGCGCTGGTGCGCGGCTTCCCCTCCAGCTCGGTGATCGAGGTCGGCGGGGTGCTGCGCGAGGCCCGCGATCTGCTGAGCCAGGTCAGCACTGCGATCCTCAGTGCGGCTTCGGTCGCGGTACTGGCGGGGATTGCCGTGCTGCTGGGCGCGATTGCCGCCGCGCGGGCCAGCCGGCTCTATGACAATGTGATCCTGCGGGTGCTGGGGGCAAGCCAGCGGCAATTGCTGCTGCTGCAGCTCGCCGAATATGGCGCGCTGGCGCTGCTGTTGGCGGGCGTGGCGCTGGCGCTGGGCAGCGGGGCTGCCTGGCTGGTGATCGTCCAGATGTTCGAGTTCGATTGGCTGCCCGATTGGACCATCGTGCTGAGTGTGCTGGGCGCCGGCCTTGTGCTGGTGATCGTATTCGCGCTGGCCGGATCGGTCCCGCTGCTGCGAGCCCGCCCGGCCCAGGCGCTGCGAGAGCTTTAGTTACGCCCCGTCCCCTTTAGAGCGTGATGCGAAAAAGTGGGAACCGGTTTTTCGTAATAAATCACGCGACAACAAAGAATTATAGAGCATGAGGCGATTCAGCTTGATCGCATCATGCTCTAAGTGTTTAGTCCCGGCATTTGATGGTGTAATATTCAGCCATCAATGGAAGGACGCACTATGGGACAGATTCTACACGGGAGCGCCCGCACGACAGCGGCAGTCCGTCGAGCGATACAACATAGTCAAGAGAGCCTG
>JANMKT010000062.1:0-33112 GCA_031372185.1 Novosphingobium sp. | reverse complement strand
CAGGCTCTCTTGACTATGTTGTATCGCTCGACGGACTGCCGCTGTCGTGCGGGCGCTCCCGTGTAGAATCTGTCCCATAGTGCGTCCTTCCATTGATGGCTGAATATTACACCATCAAATGCCGGGACTAAACAGCTAGGGTCAGGATTGCCGCAGGCCTGCGGCCCTCGCAATGATGATTCAGGGTAATATCGTCACGCTCTAGATTCGCTCCGACAGACGGATCGCCAGGCGGCACCCCAGACGGATCGCGCCCGACAGCAGCGGGTAAGCTGGCGCCTGCTCGGCCCCGGCGGCCAGCGCCGCATCGAGATGATCGCGCTCGTCATCGCGAAAACTGCGGATCATATCACCCAGTTCCGGATCATCACTGCCCAGCTCTTCCAGCTGCGCGGTGTAATGCAGATCAATCTCGGTTTCGATCGCAGCGGTGCAGGCCATCGCCGCTTTGGGGCCAAGCAGCGCGCAACCTGCACCCAGCGCGAACCCGGCTACTGCCCACACCGGTTGCAATGCGGTGGGCCGCACGCCGCGCGCCGCAATCAGCGCGTCGAACTTTTGCCGGTGAACCGCCTCTTGCTCGGCCATATGGGCAATTTCGCCCGAGTGCGGCGCACGATCCCCCATCACCGCCAGCTGGCCGGCATAGATCCGGGTCGCCCCGTATTCGCCGGCCTGATCGACCCGCAGCATTCTTGCCAATTGCGACTTGTTCATGATGCCCTCTTCTGGCTGCGGACGAGCAGCGCGAAAATCACCAGCGCTGCAGCGGTCGAGATCAGGAAATTGAACCCGGCGAGTGAAATGCCCAGCAGCTCCCATTGCGCGACATCGCAGCGGATCAGCGGCGCATTCAGGATAGCCGCCAGCGGATCGGCAGTGCTGGCGTCGGCGGTGCTGGTGCAAGCGGTCAGCCCTTCCCACCAGTTATATTCAACCCCGGCGTGATAAGCTCCGATCAGCCCCGAGGTGAGAATCGCCAGCGCTCCGAGCACGACCAGACTGCGCGAGCCCGGGCGGAGCAAAGTCACCAGCCCCAGGCCCAGCGCGACGAAATGCGGGTAACGCTGCCACCAGCACATTTCGCATGGATACAGCCCGAACCCATATTGCGCAATATAGGCCCCGCCGAGCAGACCCAGCGGGGTCAGCAGCGCCAGCAACCGCGCCTTGGCAAAGGCGTTTTCGCCCACCAGTGGCGTCATTTGCAGCAGCCCCTTACTTGCCACGGCTGGCCAAAAGTGCACCGCCAGTGCGCTTCAACGTTTCGATCGCATAATATAGCTGGAAATCGGTGATCCCCTTGGCCTTGAGCTGTTCGGCAGTCAGCTTGAAGCGCGGATCTTCCTGCTGGTCCGCTTCGAGCTTTTTGTCATCGAGGCTGACCTCATTGACCAGGTGACGGCGCAGATCGGATTCACGCAGCGCCAGTTCAGAGCGGCGGCGGGCATCGGGATCGCTGAGCTGCGGCACTTTGATATCCGGCTCGATCCCGCCTTCCTGGACCGATTTGCCCGAAGGGGTGAAGTAGCGTGCCGTGGTCAGCTTGACCGCATGGGTCTTGTCGATGTTGTAAAGCGACTGGACGCTGCCCTTACCAAAGCTGCGCTCGCCCATGATCAGCGCGCGGTGTTGGTCCTGCAGCGCGCCTGCAACAATTTCCGAGGCTGAGGCGGAACCCGCATCGATCAGCACGATCATCGGCATCCCTCGGGCAACATCGCCCTTTACCACGCTCTCGGCGCGGAAATATTCGTTTTCAGCCACAACCCGGCCGCGCTGCGAGACGATATCGCCATGGGTCAGAAACAGATCGGAGAGAATCACCGCCTCATCCAGCGAGCCGCCCGGATTGGAGCGCAGATCGAGCACTATCCCGGCCAGCTTGCCGCCCGCCTGACGCTTCGTGTCCTGGATTGCCGCATTGACATCATTACCCACATCGCGCGAGAATTCGTTTACGCTGATCACGGCAACGCCCTGTTCAAGCTTGGACGTCACCGGCTCAAGCTCGATCACTCCGCGGGTCACGGTCACATCGAACGGCGCGTCGCGGCCAGCGCGGAAGATGGTCAGCCGGATGCTGGTTCCCGCTTCGCCGCGCATTTTGGACACGGCGTCATCCAGTTCGCCGCCGTAGATCAGCTTGCCATCAAGGTGGGTGATATAGTCGCCCGCCTTGACCCCGGATTTCTCCGCCGGGCTGCCGCGCATCGGCGAGACAACTTTTACCGCGCCATCGTCCATCACGACGCTGAGGCCGAGGCCGGAATAATTGCCATCGATCATCGCGTTCAGCCGCTGGAGCGACGCGCCTTCGAGATAGGAACTATGCGGATCGAGGCTGGACAGCATTCCTTCGATCGCGCCGCCGACCAGCTTATCATCGTCGACCTGCTCGACATACTGGGCCTTGATCAGCTGGTAGACGGTATACAGACGCCCGAACTGCGGACCGGCGCGGCCATCAACTGCCGCCAGCCCGGCAGTGGTGGCCGGGATCAGGGCAACGGCGCTGACCAGCAGACCGGCTCGCAGCAGGCCAGCAAGCTTTTGTGAAGCAAATTTCATCGGCGGATACTGCCTCTCGCGGAATAGGAACGCTCTTTATCGCGCACTGCAGGTTAACACCAGCTGGCGTTATCCTAACTGCCCCTTATTACATCAAGCGGATTTACCGGCTCACCCTCCCGGCGAAGTTCCAGTCCGACAATCGGCTTGCCCGGCCCCGTAACCCCCAGTGGCGAGCCGCCAACCAGCTGCTGGCCGATCCGCACATTGAGCTGGGCAAGCCCGGTTATCAGCGTGGTCCAGCCGCCCTGATGCTCGATTATCACGATATTGCCATAGCCGCGATACGGCCCCGCAAACGCCACTCGCCCGGCGGCAGGCGCAATCGCCTGCGCCCCGCCGCGCGCCGCGATGGCGATCCCGCGGCTGCGGGGCTGGCCCGGCGGGGCATCGCCGAAGCCGGCCACCAGCCGCCCCGCCAGCGGCAGCAGATACCGGCCCAGGCCGCTCACCGGTTCGGGCGGAGTTGTTTCGGCAGCAACCTGCGACTGTTCGGGCCGGGCGGGCCGCAAGACCGGGCCGGGCAAGCGGGCCAGTTCAGCACGGACCACGCCCGCCACATCGAGCTGGCGAACCAGACCGCCCAGATCGCGCGCCTGTTCGGCCAGCGCCAGCGCACGTTCGGCCTCGCGATCAGCAACGCCGCTTGCTTCGCGCGAGGCGAGCCGCTGGCGGGTTTCCAGCGCGGCCAGCGCCTGGCGCTTTGTGCCCAGCTCCTGCTTGCTGGCGCGCAGCACCAGCGCCGCGCGGCGGGCCTGCTGCTGGAGCGAGCGGCCACGGGCAATCTCGGCCCGCAGCCCGGCAGTCTGCCGCTCGACTGCAGGCAACATCGTAGCCAGCAGCGCCCGCAAATACATCGTCTCGCGGACCGAGCCGGGACGCAGCAACGAGAGCACCACCGGGCGCCGCGACAGACGCTGGAGCGCAGCGGTAAGCTGCATGAGCGGGCGCTGACGTTCCGCCAGGCGCGTATGCAAAATGGCGCGCTGGCGATCGATCAGGCGGATCCGTGCTTCAGTGGCGGCCATCTCGGCCTCGCCCTGCTGGATTCGGGCGGCAACGGCTGCAGCTTGCTGGGCAGTGCGCGCCGCCGCCTCGGTTGCGCGGGCGGCGTTGCCTTCGAGTACTTCGGCCCGGGCGCGAGCGGACGCCCCCTGGGCCTGCGCCTCAGCCATCGCGCGGCGGGTTTCTTCGGCATCGTCATAGCCAGAAGCAGCGAGGCCATTTCCAGCTTGCGCCAATGCTGGGCCAACCGCGCACAACGCCAGCAAGGGGAGCAAAAACCGCAGGGACACGAACCGGCGCGACGTCATAGCCATAGCGCCGCCTTATCCCGAACGATGATAGGGATGACCAGCCAAAATGCTGGTGGCGCGCCACAATTGTTCGGCCAGCATCGCCCGGGTCAGCATATGCGGCCAGGTCATCGCACCGAACCCGAGCAGCAGATCGGCATCGCCCCGCGCCTTGTCGCCGTGGCCATCAGCCGCACCGATCCAGAAGCGCACCTCGCGCACGCCATCATCGCGCCACCGGCCGAGCAGCGCCGCAAAGTCTTCGGACGATTGCTGGCTGCCGCGCTCATCCAGCACCACTTCGCGAACTGGCGTCAGCGATGCGGGCAATGCACCACCGGTTTCGGGCAGCTCGGTGATTTTGGTCGGCCAGCTGATCCGCTTGAAATAGCGCTGGACCAGCTCGCCTTCAGGCGAACGGCCGATCTTGCCGCGCGCGATGATGTGCAATTGCATTTAGATGCGTGGGCCGGTCATGCTGATGCATGACCTCGCGCAGCACCGGCCCGGTGCCGGATCCAGCCGTGAGGCTGGCCAGATCACGCCGCCCCGGCATCCCCGAAGGCCCACATCCGTTCCAGATTGTAGAAGCTGCGCACTTCGGGGCGGAACAGATGGATGACGATGTCGCCCGCATCGACCAGCACCCAGTCTGCCGCAGGCAAGCCTTCGATCCGGCAATGGCCGAAACCGCCATGCTTGATCCGCTCTACCAGCTTTTGCGCCATCGCCGCAACCTGGCGGGTCGAGCGGCCCGAGGCGATGACCATGTGATCGGCAATCGAGCTTTTGCCCTCAAGCGGGATCGAAATGATCTCTTGCGCCTGATCATCGTCAAGCGACTGCAGCACGAGCGCGTGGAGCGAGCCTGGTTCCGAGGCAGGGAGCGGAGAGGGGCTGGCGGCGGCAGCCGGGATGGCCGGAGATTCTTGGGCAGCGGTCATGGAAGTGGGTCAGGCTCCTGGTGGCAGGTCAGGTCACAGCAAATGCGCTGGCCCGGGAATACCATGTGGGGGTAAATCATGCGAGGTCTGGCCGGGTCGGGCGATGCGTCAAACTATCCCGCAGGACCGGTCCGGCAAAACGGTTGGCCCAGTCAGGATCAGCGCGGCGAAGCTGGGTCGCCGAACGCGGATCGGGATCAAAACGCAACTGTATCAGCGCGGGTGCGCTCCATTCTGCCCGGTTGGCTAATCTGGCCGCCGACCGCCGGTAGCGGGAGAGCCAGGTCATCGCGGGGCTTGCGATAGCAATGCCATCATAGCCCGGACGGGCAATAACCGCAATCGGCATGGTGCGGGCGATCTTGCGCCACGCGCGCCAGTGGTGGAACTGGGCCAGATTATCACTCCCCATCAACCAGATAAACCGGCATTTGGGATAGCGCCGGGTCAGGCTGCGCAGTGTGTCGACGGTATAACGCGTGCCCAGCTCGCGCTCGATTGCGGTTGCCCGAATCGGCGCGCGGCGGGCGATTTTCCGGGCCGAAGCCAGCCGCGCCGCTAGCGGTGCCATCCCCGCTTTGGGCTTGAGCGGATTGCCCGGCGAGACCAGCCACCAGACCTCGTCCAGCCCCAGCGCCGCAAGCGCAAACAGGCTGATCCGGCGATGTCCGCCATGCGCCGGATTGAAGCTGCCGCCCAGCAGTCCCACCCGAATCATTCCGCCCCGAATCATCCGGGGTAGCTCATGCAGCCCATCTCATGCAGGCTGGCGCCGGGGTGAGACCTGCGAATCGCGATAGCCTTTCTGGAAATCCAGCATCCAGCCGGGATATTCAGCGGGCAAAGCGGAAAGCTGGTCAAGCGTCGCCAGTTCGGCAGCGGTCAGCGCCACCTCGCAGGCAGCGATATTGTCAGCGAGCTGATCGGCCCGCTTGGCCCCGATAATCACGGTTGAAACGGCATTCTGGTGCAGCAACCAGGCCAGCGCGATCTGGGCGATGCTGGATTTGCGGGTTTGAGCCATGGCGCGCATCGCCTCGATCAGCCGATCGGCACGGTCTAAATTGACCGGTGGGAAATCGAACGACGCGCGCCGCCCGTCTCCTTCGCTTTTACCTTCGGCGCTGCGCTGGTATTTGCCCGAAAGCAGCCCGCCGACCAGCGGGCTCCAGACCATCAGCCCAACGCCCTCGCTTTTCAGCATCGGCACGATCTCCCGCTCAAGATCGCGGCCCGCAACCGTGTAATAGGCCTGGAGCGAAGCGAATTTTTCGAGGCCCAGCCGCTCCGACAGGCCCAGCGCCTTCATGATCTGCCAGGCCGCCCAGTTCGACACGCCGACATAGCGCGCCCGGCCGGTGCGGACGATATCGTCCAGCGCGCGCAGCGCTTCTTCCATGGGAGTCTGCGTGTCCCAGCCGTGAATCTGGTAAAGATCGACGTGATCGGTGCCGAGCCGGGCCAGGCTGGCGTCGATCTGGTCCATCAAATGATACCGGCTGATACCCACATCATTGGGCCCCTTGCCCATCGCACCCATCGCCTTGGTGGCAATCACCACATCCGAACGCTTGACCCCCAGCGCCTTGATCGCCCCACCGGTCAATTGCTCCGACTGGCCTTCACTATAGACATTGGCAGTATCGATGAAGTTGATCCCGGCATCCATCGCCTGCTTGACGAGGGCTGTGGACGCATCCTGATCGAGCCCGGCAATCGCGCCATACATCCCGGTCATGCTCCCGAATGTCATTGCGCCGAGGCAGAGTTCGGAAACGATCAGCCCGGTCGAGCCGAGACGGTTATAGCGCATGGGAATCTCCTTTGCGCCGATCATGCGCGGCCAAGGGGCTGATCGCAAGTGGCGCGTTCAGGGGCGGATCTGGCCGGTCCCGCGCACCAGCCATTTGTAGGTGGTCAGTCCTTCCAGCGCGACTGGCCCGCGCGCATGAAGCCGCCCGGTAGCAATGCCGATTTCCGCGCCCAGCCCGAACTCGCCGCCATCGGCAAACTGGGTTGAGGCATTGGCCATCACGATGGCGCTGTCGACTTCGGCCAGGAACCGCTCGGCCACTGCGGTGTCCTCGGTCACGATCGCTTCGGTGTGGTGCGAGGAATGGCGGTCGATATGGGTTAGCGCGGCATCGAGCCCATCGACCACCGCAACGCTGAGGATCGCATCAAGATATTCGCAGTCCCAGTCCTGCGCGCTGGCAGGCTGAATGCGCCGATCAAGCGCACAGGCCCGGGCATCGCCGCGCAGCTCGCATCCGGCATCGAGCAGGTCGGCCACCACACGGCGCGAATCGGCAAAGCGCGCATCGAGCAGCAGCGTTTCCATCGCCCCGCACACCCCGGTGCGGCGCAGCTTGGCATTGAGCGCGATGTCCCGCGCCTTGGCCGGATCGGCGGCGGAATGGATGTAGCTGTGATTGATCCCGTCGAGATGGGCCAGCACCGGCACCCGCGCATCGGCCTGCACCCGGGCGACCAGACTTTTGCCCCCGCGCGGCACGATCATGTCGATCAGGCCGGCGGCAGTCAGCATTGCGCCGACGGCCGCGCGGTCTTGTGTCGGGACCAGCTGCACTGCCTCGGCGGGAACGCCCTTTGCAGTGAGGCCCAAGACCAGCGCGGCATGGATTGCCCGGTTGGAATGGACCGCTTCGCTGCCCCCGCGCAGCAGCACCGCATTGCCCGAGCGGACACACAGCGCGGCGGCATCGGCGGTCACATTGGGGCGGCTTTCATAGATAATCCCGATCAGCCCGATCGGCACGCGGACCCGCGACAGGGCAAGGCCATTGGGCCGCTCCGCCCGATCGATTATCTGGCCCACCGGATCTGGCAAAACCGCGACCTGGGCAACGCCGTCAGCCATTGCTGCCAGCCGTTCCGGATCAAGCCGCAGCCGGTCGAGCAAGGCCCCGCTAAGCCCGGCTTGCGTAGCCGCTGCCATGTCGAGCGAATTGGCGGCCAGGATTTCGGACCCGGCGGCACGCAAGGCCGCTGCGGCGGCAACCAGGGCTGCTGCCTTCTGGTCAGCGCCCAGCCGCGCGAGCGCGCGCTGGGCCAGGCGGCCGGCGCGGGCGAGGCGCTGGACCAGCAGTTCGGGGCTTTCGACAGGGGTCATTCGGGTAGCCATAGCCTTGCACCTAGCATTCCTGCGCGCATTTGTCAGCGCCAGATGGTGGCATTGCGATTCGGGGCGATACGGGAATTCCGACGCAATTGCGGCTAGATAAACCGTTCGTCGCGTGATTCGTCCGGTTCGGCTTGAGTCGCGCAGCGATGATTCGCAAAGGATTGTGCTTCCTGCTAGCCACCTTCCATAGAGAGAACCAAAGGGACTGGGGTCGTCTTGCAAAATCTGGCTGTTGGCGGTCTTGGTGACCGTCTGCGGATCTGGTTTCCGGACCGTGAGTTTTTCATGCGGTCGCAGGGACAGGTTCGGTTTATCAAGATTTCGTCGCGTTTGCAGCTGATTGCCGGCGGGCTTGCTGCTGCACTGCTGCTAGCCTGGCTGATCAGCATGGCTGCGATGGCGATCAGCCAATATACCGCCACGCGTGATCGTCTGGCCCTGCTGGATCGCGAAGCCAAGGTGGTCACTGCGGAAACCCGGGTATCGGAATACCGCAGCGATCTTGGCAATGTGGCAAGTGATCTGGAAAAGCGCCAGGACTTCATCGAAAAGATGGTCGGAACCCTGCCCGACGACGTTAAGTCAGGCGAAACCGTTTCCAATTCAAGCACTGCAGCAGCCCAAACCGTCGACAAGGTCAGCTTGGCTGTTCCTGAAGCGGCGGGCCTCGCCCGGATGGAAGCGCGCCAGCTTGCTTTCGTTGAAAAGCTGACCCGGCTGGCAGACCGCCGCTCCGCTGCGGCAGCAAGCCGCATCCGCCAGCTGGGCATGAACCCGGCAATAATGCTGGCTTCGCTGGATGATCGCAGCGCCCAAGGTGGCCCATTGCTGAATCTGGTCACTTCGCGCAATGGCACGCTTGATCCGAGGTTCGAACGACTGGGCGTGAGCCTCGCCCGGATGGATGCGCTGGAGCACGGCCTGCTCGGTATTCCCCAATTCCTCCCTGCCAGCCTTGAGTTTATTTCATCGGGCTTTGGCTACCGGTCCGATCCCTTCACTGGCGGTGCCGCGTTCCATGCCGGGCTCGATTTCAAGGGCCCGATCGGTGCGCCCATCTTTGCCGCAGCGCAGGGCAGGATCAGCTTTGCCGGGATTCGCCAAGGCTATGGCAATTGCATTGAGATCACCCACGGCAACGGCCTCTTGACCCGCTACGCCCATATGTCGGTATTTCGCGCGCGGCTCGGCCAGCTGGTCAAGCCCGGCGATGTGATCGGGGCGATCGGCAGCACCGGCCGCTCAACCGGCCCGCACCTCCATTTCGAGGTTCGGATCAACGATCGCCCGGTCAACCCCCGTCCTTTCCTGGAGTCTGCGTCCCATGTTCTCGAAAAAACCCCAGAACGGGCAAGCGGCACTGTCGCGGCCGTCGCCGGTTAATCGCGTGGCGGGCGGCTCAACCTTTTCAGTCTTCGGCGCGGACACGGCGATCAAGGGCGATGTCCATGCCTCGGCCGATTTGCATATCGACGGCCGGATCGAGGGTGATGTTACCTGCACTGCGCTGGTTCAGGGCGAATCGAGCGAAGTGGTCGGCGCAATCACCGCCGTTTCTGCGCGGCTTTCCGGCATCGTGCGCGGATCGATCAGCGCAGGCGAACTGGTGATCCTGAAAAGCGCGCGAATCTTCGGTGACGTCCATTATGATGCGCTGACAATCGAACAGGGCGCGCAGGTTGACGGCCGGTTTGCGCACCGCGACGCTGGTTCCGCTCCGCTTCCGGCTGACGAGGATGGCGAACCCCGACTGACTTTGGCGGGATAGCTGGCGGCAATTTCAGAGCGTGATGCGAAAAAGTGGGAACCGGTTTTTCGCAATAAATCACGCGACAACAAAGAATTATAGGGCATGATGCGATCCAGCTTGATCGCATCATGCCCTAGCCCGCCTCCACCGCCTCCTCGCGCGCCACCTCTTCGCGTAAAGCTTTCCGATCAAGCTTGCCGATCATCGTCTTTGGCAGGACTGCACGCACCACCACCGCATCGACTCGTTCGTGCTTGCCAAGCTGCGGGTTGAGCCAGTCCATCAGCGCATCGCCGCTGATATCGGACGCGCCCCTCAATGTCACAAACGCGCGCGGGCTTTCGCCGCGATACGGATCACTCACCCCGATCACCAGCGCTTCCTTGACCGCTGGATGCTGGACCAGCACCGCTTCGACCTGGCTGGGAAACACCTTGAAGCCAGCGACTGCGATCATATCCTTGATCCGGTCAACAATCCGGGCGTAGCCTTGCGCATCGAACACCGCGACATCGCCAGTGCGCAACCAACGCGCGCCATCGCGAATGGCGAACGCCTCGGCGGCGGCGTCGGGCCGTTGCCAATAGCCCTGCATCACTTGCGGCCCCTGAATGGCCAGCTCGCCCGGTTCCCCTGGCGGCGCATCGCGCGCCGGATCCTCCTTGTCGAGCAAGCGGAGCCGGGTGGCCGGAAGCGGCTGGCCAATCGTGCCAATCCGTTCATCCCCTTCATAGGGGTTGGTGGTTGCTACGCCGGAGGTTTCGGTCAGCCCGTAGCCTTCGACCAACCGCGCGCCAGTGGCCGCTTCAAACCGCGCTTTGACCGGGCCAGGCAAAGGTGCCCCGCCCGAGATACAGATCCTCAGGCTTGAAAAATCGGTCTTGGTCAGGCGCGGATGATCGAGCAACGCCTGATACATGGTTGGCACGCCGGGCATTGCAGTGGCTCTGGTCCGCTGGATCGCCTTCAGCGTCTGCCCCGCGTCAAACCGCGGCAGCATCGCGATGCAGCCGCCATTCGCCACGGTCCGGTTGAGCACGGTAGCGTTGGCAAACACATGGAACAGCGGCAGCACCCCCATGATCACATCGCGTTCCCCGCTGCGCGGATCAATCGCAACAATCTGACGGGCATTGGCGGTCAGGTTCTGGTGAGTCAGCATCGCCCCTTTGGGGGTGCCGGTGGTCCCGCCGGTATATTGCAGCAAAGCCAGATCGTGCTCGGGATCGAGCGCAACCGCTTGTGGCAACCCTGCGACCAGCGTATCGCGCCAACGCAGCAGATCGGGTGCTACCGGAACTGGGGCAAGCGCCTTGCGCCCGACCAGTCGCAGGCCCACACCTTTCAGCCAGGGCAGCATTTCCGCCAGCGAGCCAACCACCAGCGTCTCCAGAGCTGACCCCTGCAGCACTTTGAGCGCGGTTGGCAGCAGGCTGGCGACATCAACCGTGACCAGCAGCCGCGTGCCCGAATCGGCGACCTGCGCGGCAAGCTCATCAATCGTGTAGAGCGGTGAGAAATTGACCACCGTCGCTCCGGCAATCATCGCGCCATAATAGGCCGAAACATAAATTGGGACGTTGGGAAGGTAGAGGCCGACCCGGTCACCCTTGGCGATACCGAGCCGCTGGAGTCCGGCCGCGAAGGCCTGTGCCTCGGCATAAAGCGCGGCATAGCTAAACTGGCGCCCGATGA
Source organism: Novosphingobium sp. (assembly GCA_031372185.1). Lineage (GTDB taxonomy): Bacteria > Pseudomonadota > Alphaproteobacteria > Sphingomonadales > Sphingomonadaceae > Novosphingobium. The sequence goes on along the minus strand of JANMKT010000062.1, from coordinate 21,712 downwards.
AGTCAACCAGTGGGCGCGAGCCGTTGGCCGCCACGCTTTGCGCGAACAGCGCGGGCATCGAAAGCGGCGCAAAAGCCTGATCCCACGCGCAAGGGTGGACATAATGCGCCCGCCAGGGCTCGGTGGAGTTATTAACCGCCATATCAACCGACTGCCCGCTCCCTTGGGAAAGGGCAAGCCGGGATTCAGGCTTCCTCGACAGCTCCGGCAGCTTCGGCGGCGCGCTTCGCTTCGAGCCAGGCAGCAGCTTCTGCTTCCTGCGCCACTTCGCCGGCGAGCTTGTGCGCCGCATCGCGTTCGGCGCGCAATTCCTCGATCAGCGAAGCGCGATCATCGCCCAGCCGCGCATCATCACCGGCTTCATCAACCAGCCCGGCCTTCTTGGCCGCCTTGGCGACTATCGCATCCAGCTCGCGCTGCGAGCACAGCCCGAGCGTGACCGGGTCCTTGGGCTGGATATTGGCAATGTTCCAATGACTGCGATCGCGGATCGCGCTGATCGTATTGCGCGTGGTCCCGATCAACTTGCCGATCTGGGCATCCGAGATTTCGGGGTGGCTGCGCAGGATCCAGGCGATGCCATCGGGCTTGTCCTGGCGCTTCGACACCGGCGTATAGCGCGGCCCCTTGGTGCGGTTCACCGTAACCGGTGCCTTTTGCATCTTGAGCGAATAGGCGGGATCGGCCTGGCCCTTTTCAATCTCGGCCATGGTCAGCTCGCCCGAACGCACCGGATCGCGACCGGTATATTTGCTGCTGGCCAGATCATCTGCCATCGCCTGCACTTCAAGGATGTGCAGCCCGCAAAACTCGGCAATCTGTTCAAACGACAGTGCAGTAGTATCGACCAGCCACGAGGCAGTGGCATGCGGCATCAACGGGGTCGGCTGGGTCACGGGAAATCTCCGGTACAAAATATAAGGGCCGCCCCTTTCGGAGCGACCGTTCACCGTTACGATATAGGCGGATTCTTGACGATGGGCAAGGCTGGAGTCATCGGGATGGTCTGCCCGGTCTAAACCTCCAGCACAATCTTCCCGATCAATGCGCCGGATTCCATCCGGGCGTGGGCAGCAGCGGCCTGCGCCAGCGGAAAGCTGCGATCCATTACCGGGCGCAAACTTCCCGCTTCCACAAATGGCCAGGCGAACTGGGCGATTTCCTGCGCCAACAGCGCTTTGAACTGATTTGAGCGCGGGCGCAGCGTCGATCCGGTCAGCGTCAGCCGCCGCACCATCACTTGCGCCATGTTGAGCTCTGCCCGGACCCCGCCCTGCACCGCGATCGTGACATGGCGGCCATCCTCGGCAAGGCACTGAAGATTGCGCGCGACATAATCGCCCGAGACCATATCGAGCACCAGATGAACCCCCTTGCCGCCGGTGATCCGCTGCACTTCTGTGACAAAATCGGCGGCCTTGTAGTCAATCGCGTGGTCCGCGCCGATGTTCAGCGCAGCGGCGCATTTTTCCGTCCCGCCGCAGGTGACGATCACCGTCAGCTCGAACAGCTTGCCAAGCATGATCGCCATGCTGCCGATCCCGCTGGTCCCGCCATGGACGAGGATCGTCTCGCCCTCCTTGGCCCAGCCGCGCTCGAACACATTGTGCCACACCGTAAACAGCGTTTCGGGCAGCGCCGCAGCCTCGGCCATCGACAGGCCTTGCGGCACTGGCAGGCAGTGATCGGCCATCGCCAGGCAATACTGCGCATAACCACCGCCTGAAACCAGCGCGCAGACCTTTTGCCCCAGCTGGACACAGTGAACCCCATCGCCAAGGGCGATTATTTCGCCCGATACCTCAAGTCCCGGGATCGGTGAGGCACCTGGCGGCGGTGGATAAAAACCCTGGCGCTGGATCACATCGGGGCGATTGACCCCGGCATGGCTGACCTTGATCAGCACTTGCCCCGCGCCGGGGCGGGGGACAGAAATGCTTTCCGGCCGCAGAACTTCGGGCGCTCCGGGGGCATCGAAACCCACCGCAACCATACTATCGGGAATAATCACCGTCATTTACACCGCCCCTGTTGCCCGCAGGCCACGGACAGGCACCTAGCGTCAGCGCCTGTTGACAGCAAGCGTGCGGCGTTCGAAGTTGACCTTATGGACGATGATGATCGCCCCCGCTCCCGCAACGATGCGGCCAGCCTGCTCTCCACCGAGGGCCTGGATCGCTATTCGCACGATGAATTGGGCGAACGGATTGCCCAGCTCGAAGCCGAAATTATCCGGGTTAAGACACATCGTGACCGTGCCTTGGCCCATCGCACCGCCGCCGATGCCCTGTTCAGGCCGCGCGCCGGGTAAACTTTTGCCTGCCTCTCGAATTGTCCGGGAGGCGTCCTATCTAGTTATCGAGGTTTGGCTATTTAGATTTGGTTAACCAAGCCCGTTCATACCTTCCGTTATACGAAGCGTCATTCTTGCCAGCGAAAGTCCGATAGATGCCAAGTTTCGCCCAGAGCCTCGAAAAGACCCTGCACGCCGCGCTGACCAACGCGTCCGAGCGGGCCCACGAATATGCGACGCTGGAACATCTCCTGCTGGCGCTGATCGATGATGAAGACGCTGCGCAAGTGATGCAGGCTTGCGGCGTGGAGCTGGGCGATCTGGGTGATGTTGTACGCCAATATCTTGATCAGGAATACCAGTCGCTAAAGACCGAGGAAAAGGGCGATCCGGCACCCACCGCCGGGTTCCAGCGGGTGATTCAGCGGGCGATCCTGCATGTCCAGTCATCGGGCAAAGATATCGTCACCGGCGCCAATGTGCTGGTCGCGCTGTTTTCCGAGCGGGATAGCTATGCGGTCTATTTCCTCCAGCAGCAGGACATGAGCCGGCTCGATGCGGTGAGTTTCATCAGCCACGGGATCGGCAAGGGCGGCAAGCGGATCGAAGATCGCAGCCCCAAGGGTGCAGAAACCGAAATCCCGGCGCCAGAGGACAAGGGCGATGGCAAGGGTGATGGCAAATCTGGCAAGAAAGATTCGGCGCTCGATCAGTTCACCGTCAACCTCAACGAGCGGGCGCTGGCGGGCAAGATCGATCCGCTGATCGGACGCGGCCCGGAAGTTGACCGGACGATCCAGATCCTGTGTCGCCGCAGCAAGAACAATCCGCTCTATGTCGGCGATCCGGGGGTTGGCAAAACCGCTATCGCCGAAGGCCTGGCGCGCAAGATCGTGGAGGGCGAAGTGCCCGAAGTGCTGGCGAATGCGGTGATCTATTCGCTCGACATGGGAGCCTTGCTGGCGGGCACGCGCTATCGCGGCGATTTCGAAGAACGGCTCAAGCAAGTTGTCTCAGAGCTTGAGAAAATGCCTGATGCAGTGCTATTTATCGATGAAATTCATACAGTTATTGGTGCCGGCGCGACCAGTGGCGGAGCGATGGATGCGTCTAATTTGCTAAAACCCGCGCTGTCCAGCGGGGCGATCCGCTGCATCGGCTCGACCACCTACAAGGAATTCCGCAACCACTTCGAAAAGGATCGCGCGCTGCTGCGCCGGTTCCAGAAAATCGATGTCAACGAGCCGACCATCGAGGATACGATCAAGATTCTCAAGGGGCTGCGCTCGGCCTTCGAGGACCATCACAAGGTCAAATACACCCCCGATGCGATCCGCACCGCAGTGGAGCTCTCGGCCCGCTATATCAATGACCGCAAGCTGCCCGACAAGGCGATCGATGTGATCGACGAAGTTGGCGCGATGCAGATGCTGGTGCCGCCGTCCAAGCGTAAGAAGACCATCACCGCGCGCGAGATTGAACAGGTGATCGCGACGATGGCGCGGATCCCGCCCAAGTCGGTCTCGTCGGATGATCGCACCGCGCTGGAACACCTCGACCGCGATCTGAAGCGGGTCGTGTTCGGCCAGGACCGGGCAATAACGGTGCTGGCGTCGGCCATGAAGCTGAGTCGGGCTGGCCTGCGCGATCCCGACAAGCCGATCGGCAGTTTTCTGTTTTCAGGCCCAACCGGCGTCGGCAAGACCGAAGTTGCGCGCCAGCTGGCCTCAATCATGGGAATCCCACTGCAACGCTTTGATATGTCAGAATATATGGAGCGCCATTCGGTCAGCCGCCTGATCGGTGCGCCGCCGGGCTATGTCGGATATGATCAGGGCGGACTGCTGACCGATGCGATCGACCAGCAACCGCATTGCGTGCTGCTGCTTGACGAGATCGAGAAGGCCCACCCCGATCTGTTCGGCATATTGCTCCAGGTCATGGACAATGGCCGGCTCACCGATCACCACGGCAAGACGGTCGATTTCCGCAATGTCGTGCTGGTGATGACCACCAATGCCGGGGCCTCAGATATGGCCAGTCAGGGCATCGGGTTCGGCGACGTGTCCAAGGAAGATGCGGGCGACGAGGCGGTCAAGCGGATGTTCACGCCCGAATTCCGCAACCGGATCGATGCAATCGTGCCGTTCTCCTATTTGCCGACCGAAGTGATCAGCCGGGTGGTCGACAAGTTCATCCTCCAGCTGGAGCTTCAGCTGGCCGAGCAAAACGTTCATATCCAGTTCGACAGCGATGCGCGCGAATGGCTGGGGACCCGCGGCTATGACAAGTTGTATGGCGCGCGGCCGATGTCCCGCCTGATTCAGGACAAGGTCAAGCAACCGCTGGCCGAGGAACTGCTGTTCGGCAAGCTGCGCCAGGGCGGCGAGGTTCATGTCAGCGTGAAAGATGATGCGCTGAGCTTCGAACTGACCCCGGCCCCACCCAAGCTGGTGCGGAAAAAGGTCAAGGGGCCGGCGAAAAAGCCGCGGGCCAAGTCGGGAACGGGCGGCGACAGCAGCGAATAGGCCCCGCTGCGACCAGGATTTTTCCGGATTGTCTTGAAACGACCATCGGATCCCCCTCCCCGTCGGGGAGGGGTGGGGAACTGGGCGAATGGCTCGCGTCAGCGTCGGCGGCAGTACGCCCCCACCCAATCCCCCCCCCCTCAAGGAGGGGGATTAAGTACATTGATATTAAATAGAAAAACTAAAGTTGCGCCGCGCAACAATTGAAGGCGTGACGTCGCGCAATCCCGCCGCTTCGCGCAGTTTCGCTGCACACGCCAGGCAGGTCAGCCATAAATCGCAACGCGGTGATGCCGCCCATTCTCGACATAATGCGCGACGCCTGCGCGCATTCCGGCGATCGCCTGCTTGTCCAGCTCGCGCATGAAGCGTGCCGGGCGGCCGCCCCACAGCTGACGGGGCTCGATGATCTTGCCTTCGGTCAGCATGGCCCCGGCCGCCAGCATGGCATCGCTGCCGATCCGCGCCTTGTTCATGACAATCGCACCCAGCCCGACAAAGGCGCGATCCTCCAGCACACAGCCATGGACCATAGCCATATGGCCAATCAGCACATCATCGCCGATCAGCGTGGGTGAGCCATCGGGATCGCCGGGGCGGGGTGGATCGCAATGGATTACCGAGCCGTCCTGGATATTGCTTCGCGCGCCGATCACGACCCGGCTGACATCGGCGCGGATCACGCAATTGTACCAGATACTGGCATCCTGACCGATCTCCACATCGCCGATGATCCGGCAGCCGGGCGCGATGAAAGCGCTGTCGTGGATCCGCGGGCTGTTCCCGTGGATGGAAATGATCGTGGTGTTTGGTCTTGGAACGGTCATGGTTTCCCCATCAGATTGTGCCACCGGACATAGTGCAAGATCGAGGCGTGGTCATCGGTCCATGGCTGCGGCGCGGGTGGCATCAGCGGTTTGAACAATTTGTCGGGCTCCAGCGCCTTGACCTTGGCCAGACCCGCCGGGTTACGGGCCAGCACCACCCACGACGAGGGGGTATAGAGCACCCGGTCAGCCGGATTGTCATCGCGGACTTCAGCAAACAGCCCGTGCCGCTTGGCCGCAGCGGCGAGAACCGGCTCCAGCTCGATGAAGCGGTTGGAAATATGGATCACCAGCAACCCATCGGCCTGTAGCGCGCGCAGATAGACCTCGAAGGCCTCGTCGGTCAGCAAATGGAGCGGGATTGAATCGGATGAGAACGCATCGATCGCCAGTACATCGAGGCTGGCTGGCTGGGCCTTGGCCAGTTCGAGCCGGGCATCGCCGATCAGCACCTTGGCGCCGGGCGCGCAATCAGCCAGATAGGTGAAAACATGCTTTTGCGAGAAGGCCAGCACCGTCGGATCAATCTCGTAAAAGCGCCATTGCTCGCCCGGACGGGCATGGCAGGCCAAGGTGCCGGTGCCGAGGCCTACCACGCCGATCCGCGCCGCCGGGCCATATAGCTTCTGGGCTCCGCCAAGCGCGATTGCGACCCCCGCGCCGGGCCCATAATAGCTGATCGGGGTGTCACGCAGTTTGGGCTCGGTCGATTGCACCCCGTGCAGCGTCGTGCCGTGCGCCAGCATCCGCAGATGCTGGGCGGGATATTCGCGGATCGTATAAATCCCGAAATAGCTGCGGCTGCGCGCGCCATTGAGCGAGGTCTGGATCGTATCCACCCCGCCCTGCGCCAGCATCAGCAGCGCCAGCACTGAGAGATAGGCCGCGCGCCAGGGGATCACCAGCATTCCGATCAGCGCAATCGCCCCGGCGAGCATCAGCCCCAGTCTCGTGCCATCCGCGCTCCACAGATTGTCCCACAGCATCCACGCCAACAGCGCGGCAAAGACCAGCAGCGCCGCCAGCCCCAGCCGGGCGACTTGCGGCTCCAGCCCAGGCAATCGCCGCCAGTCAAACCAGCCCGGCAGTGGCAGCAACGCGGCGGCAGCGAACACCAGCAACGGATGCTCCCACGCCCAATCGAACAGCAGCGGCGCGATCAGCGCGGTGAACAGCCCGCCCAGTGCGCCGCCCGCCGACATCACCAGATAGAACAGCGTCAGTCGCTCCGCGCCGGGGCGTAGCGCATAGAGCCGCGAATGGAGCGCCACGCAGACCGCGAACAACAGCGCGATACTGGCAAACACCGGCAGCAGTCCCGATTCCCCGCGCGAGACCATTGCCACTCCGCCTGCAATCAGCATCAGTAACGGGGTGATGAAACTGATTGCCCGCGCCGGCCCGCGCTGGTCGGAAAAGGCGAAGACAAAGCTGAACAGATACAGCCCCAGCGGGATCACCCACAGCAAAGGCATGGCGAACAGATCGGTGGTGAGGTGGGTGGTGGTGGAAAGCATCAGGCCCGAGGGCACTGCCGCAAGCACCAGCCAGATCAAAACCTTCGATAATTCAATGGGTTTTGCCGGGGCAGTTGACGCCGTGACGTCAGCTGCCGGGGCTAAAGTCCAGCGAGCGGCGGCTACTGCCCCGATCAGCAAAACCAGCAGACCATAGCCCAGGCTCCAGCCAAGGCTTTGCCAGCGCAGCGGCAGCAGCGGCTCGACCAGCAGCGGATAGGCCAGCAGTCCGGCAAAGCTGCCCAGGTTGGAAGCGGCATAAAGCGCCCACGGTGCGCCCGCACCGGGATGCGCGGCAAACCAGCGCTGGATCAGCGGGGCCTGCGCCGAAACGAGGAAGAACACCGGCCCGATGCTGGCGATAAACAGCCATGGGACCCAGATCGCTTCGCTCCCGGGAGCAGGCGGGGCAAGTTCCGCCAATCCGATCGGCAGCGTGAATGCAGCCAGCACCAACAAACCAAGGTGGATCGCCGCCTGCTGGCGCAGCGCGAACCGCCCGAGCAGGTGGGCATAGAGATAACCGCCCAGCAGCAGCGCCTGATAGACCAGCATCGCGCTGTTCCAGACATTAGGTGCCCCCCCAAGCTGCGGCAGCGCCATCCGCGCGACCATCGGCTGGATCAGGAACAACAGAAAGCTTCCGGTCAGGATCACCGCCACGAACAAAGCGCGGCGGACTGGTTGGGCAGTGCTCAGACTTGTGGCCATGCATCGCGCTCCAGTGAGTAAATCACGTGCGGACGCAGCGGATCGCCCTCCGCAATCCGCGGGTGATCAAATGCGAGTTCAGGATGATGGCGCATGCCCAGCCGGCCCATCACCGCCTGGCTAGCTCGATTGCCAACTGAAGTAATGGCCCAGAGCGCGTCATCGGCCAGATTGGCAAACGCCCAGTCCACGCTTGCCTGTGCAGCTTCGGTTGCATAGCCCCGACCCCAGCAATCATACGCCAGTCGCCAACCGATCTCGGCCTTGCCCTCGATCGGACCGTCAGTGCCGCGAATCGCGCCGCACCAACCGATCAATCGCGAATCCTCGCGGCGTTCCAATGCCCAGAATGTATGGCCGTGCTCCGCTTCCATCGCTTGTACCCGGCCGATCAGTGCTGCTGTTTCCGCCATGTCGAGCACCGGACCAAGTGTCGCCATAACGCGTGAATCAGAGCAGATCTGCTGGAACGGGCCGATATCTGCTTCCGTCCAAGGCCGAAGCAGCAGCCGGGTTGTCTCGATCACGCCCCCAGCAACCGCGCGGCATGGGCGGCGTGATAGGTCAGCACGCCTGAACAACCGGCGCGGCGGAACGCCAGCAGTGTTTCCAGCACCAGCGCATCGCGGTCGCCCACGCCGACTGCCGCTGCCGCTTCGATCATCGCGTATTCGCCGCTGACCTGATAGGCGAAGACCGGCACTTCGAAGCGTTCTTTCACTCGCCGAACGATATCGAGATAAGGCAGCCCCGGCTTGACCATCACGCTATCCGCGCCCTCGGCCAGGTCCATCGCGACTTCGCGCAAGGCTTCCTCGCCATTGGCCGGGTCCATCTGGTAGGTCTTCTTGTCGCCCTTGAGCAGCCCACTGCTGCCCACCGCATCGCGGAACGGACCATAGAAGGCCGAGGCATATTTGGCGGCATAGCTCATGATCTGGACATTGACATGGCCGGCGCCCTCCAGTGCAGCGCGAATCGCAGCAACCCGCCCGTCCATCATGTCCGACGGCGCGATGATATCCGCGCCCGCTGCTGCCTGATTGAGCGACTGGCCGACCAGCATGTCTACCGTGGCATCGTTCAGCACATAGCCTGCGCCATCGATCAGCCCGTCTTGCCCGTGGCTGGTATAGGGATCGAGTGCCACATCGGTCAGCACGCCGATATCATCCCCGCAGGCCTGCTTGATGCTGCGGATCGCGCGGCACATGAGGTTATCGGGGTTGAGCGCCTCGCGCCCGTTTTCGTCACGCCGCTCGGCCTGCGTATTGGGGAACAGCGCGATGCAGGGAATGCCCAGCGCCACAGCTTCTTTCGCCCGCGCCGCGATCAGATCGACCGACCAGCGCGAAACGCCGGGCAGCGAAGCGATCGGCTGTTCCACCCCGCTGCCTTCGGTGACGAACAGCGGCCAGATCAGATTGGCCGGGGTCAGCGCAGTCTCGCGGTGCAGCGCACGGCTCCAGCCACTGGCGCGGGTGCGGCGCTGGCGGGTGGCGGGGAAGGTGGGGACTTGGGAGTTGCTCATATCCCGCTCTTAGTGCGGGCAGTGCGGGCCTTCAATCCTCCAGTCTGGCAATCTCGCGCGCCGGGCTGCCAAACTCGGCCTGCCGGGGCGCAAGGCTGGTCAGCGCTGCGCCGGGCTTAACCGCTTTCACCGCCGCCAGCCTGATCTTGAACGCCGCCAGCTCCTTCTCATCAACCGCATTGCTCACGGTGAAGCGCACCGACATCGGATCGACCGTGTGGCCATTTTGATAGAGCTCGTAATGCAAATGCGGCCCGGTCGACAGCCCGGTCGAGCCGACATAGCCGATGATCTGCCCGGCCCGGACCCGCGATCCGGGATAGACCGCGATCCGGCTCATATGGCCATAGCCAGTGCCATAACCGCCACCGTGATCGAGCTTGACGTAATTGCCGTGCCCGCCGTGCCGCCCGGCGAAGCTGACCGTGGCATCGCCGACTGCATAGATCGGCGAGCCATAGGCCGCGCCAAAATCAACCCCGGCGTGCATTCTGGTGTACCCGAGGATCGGATGACGCCGGGCGCCATAGTTCGAGGTAATGTGGCCGACCACCGGCATGATCAGCCCGGTGCGGCGCTGGCCCATGCCCGAAGCTTCAAAGAACTGGTCGCCTGAGCTATTGGCACCGCCCCAGCGCAGCAATTGCGCCTCCAGCTTGTCTCCGCGCTCCAGCCCGGCGAACAGCAAATCGCCAAGCTGGCTCTCGCCGCTGGCCGAACGTTTGTAGCCGATGATGATGTCGAAAGTGTCGTCGGTCTGGATATCGCTGTCGATGCTGAGGTGGGCATCGATAGCCTGTAGATATTGCTGGATCGCCCCGATCGGTGCCCCGGCGGCACGGGCCGAGCGATAAAGCCCGTTGCTGCCAACGGTCCCGCGAATCCTGAGCGGGGTTGAATCAACCGCAATCGGGTTGCGGGTCAGCATCAGGCCGCCGCCATCCCGGCTGACCCCCAGGTTGAGATCGAATCGCGCCCGAAAATCGAGCTTGTCGAGCAGGCGCGGCTGGTTCGGTGCCGCGCGGCTACCCAGCGTCAGGTCAAACCGGGTCCCGGGCGCAATCTCGTCAAGCGGCACCGTGCCGGCAACCAGTTCACTAACCCGCACCGCATCGCCCGGCGCAACGCCGGCGCGCTGAAGCATCCGGCCAAAGCTGTCCCCCTGGCCCAGCGTGGCCACCAACTGCACAGTCGGGCGCTCGGGCGCATTGGCGAGCGGACTGACCCGCGTGGTCGGCCCCATGTGACGCCCGCTATCCGCGCCCAGCGCCAGCGGCAGGATCATCTGGCTGCGAAATTCGTCGCGCTGCCCCTCATCGAGCGACATGCTGGGGGCAGCTTGCAGCGAGGAATAGTCAGGCCAGAACGACAGCGCCAGCAGGCTCAAGCCCAGCATGGTCCCCAGCCCGCGAAACCAGCGCGCGCTGCCGATGTCTTCGGCAAGATCGGGGGCCCAGCTGACCCCGGCCGGATTTGCGCCGAAGATCCGCTGAGACAAGCGGTCGCGATAGCAGTGTAAGCGTTGGGTCAGTGAGGATGCGGGGCCGGCGACCAGCGTTAACGCCAGGCCGGCTGCGTCGGCGGGCCGCTCGGCACTGGACAGCGCCGCCGCATGCGCCGCCGGGCCGCCCTGGCCAAACTCGATTCGCTCGCGCGGCTTGAACAATGCGAGTGCTCCCCCTCAGCCTTCACCGCGAAGGCACATATCTTGCTACGAATCTATGGACCGGGAAGGTTAATCCTAACCTAATGCGCGCCGAGTTCCGCGCATCACACTCGCTCAAACACCGCGCTGGGGATGATCGCGGGGCCGCGTCTTGCAGCGGTTCATCGGCGATACCACATTAACCCCGCGATGGCTCTTCACCTGCCTCCCGGCCGCCATTCCTCTGGCCGCCCGCCTGCCGGCTCGCGTCGCGAGACCGATTGCCGGATCAAGGCCGTGCTTGGGCCAACCAATACCGGCAAGACCCACCTCGCGATTGAGCGGCTTTGTGCCCATTCATCGGGCGCAATCGGCTTTCCACTGCGCTTGCTGGCCCGCGAAGTCTATGACCGGGTCTGTGCGATCAAGGGGGCAAACCAGGTCGCCTTGATCACCGGCGAAGAGCGAATCGAGCCCAAGGATGCGCGCTGGCTGCTGTGTACCGCCGAGGCCATGCCGCTGCGCGGCAGCCGCCAGGCCAGCAGCGCCAACCAGAACTTGGCTGACCTCGCCTTCGTCGCCATCGATGAGGCGCAGTTGTCCGCCGACCGCGAGCGCGGGCATATTTTCACCGACCGGCTGCTCCACGCCCGCGGCCGCGAGGAAACCATGATTCTGGGCTCCGCCACGCTTGAGCCGATGGTCCGTTCGCTGGTGCCCGAGGCCGAGATTGTCAGCCGTCCGCGCTTTTCGACACTGAGCCATGCGGGCGCCCGCAAACTCTCGCGGGTCCCTCCAAGAAGTGCAATCGTCGCCTTCTCGGCCGAGCAGGTTTACGCTGTGGCCGAGATGCTCCGTCGGTTTCGCGGCGGGGCCGCAGTAGTGATGGGCGCGCTTTCGCCGGACACGCGTAACAAGCAGGTAGCATTATACCAGTCGGGCGAGGTTGATTACCTTGTCGCCACCGATGCGATCGGGATGGGGCTCAATCTCGATATCACCCACGTGGCCTTTGCCGGGCTCAGCAAATTCGACGGACAGCGCCAGCGGCGGCTGACCACCTCCGAAATGGCGCAAATCGCCGGGCGCGCCGGGCGGCACCAGACCGATGGCACCTTCGGAACAGTGTCGGGCAGTGGTGGACATGATGCGGAGTTCACGGCCGAGGAAGTCTATGCCATCGAGGAGCACCGGTTTCCGCCGCTGACCAAGCTGTTCTGGCGGGAGGCCGAGCCGCGCTTTGACAGCATCGCACGGTTGATTGCCGATCTGGAGACTTCGCCTGACTGCCCCGAGCTTGCCCCAGCCGGCGAAGCGATTGACCTGGCGGTGCTGAAGCGGCTGGCCGAAGACCCCGATATCGCGGGCAATGTGCGTGGCTCAGCGCAGGTGCGGCGCTTGTGGGAGGCGTGCTCGCTGCCCGATTTCCGCCAGCACGGCGCGGAAACCCATGCCCGCTTCGTCGCCCGGCTGTGGGAGGATCTGCGTCATGGCTACCTTGGCGCGGATTACATCGCCCGGGCGATCAGCGATCTCGACAATCCCGCAGGCGATATCGACACGTTGCAAATGCGGATCGCGGCGATCCGCAGCTGGGCTTATGTGGCGCAGCGGCCCGACTGGGTGCTGGCGAGGGAAGAGATGGCGGCCCGCGCCCGTGCTGCCGAAGCACGGTTGTCCGATGCGCTTCACGCCCGGCTGACCGAGCGCTTCGTCAACCGGCGCACCGCAGTGCTGATGAAAAAGTTTGGCCCCGATGCGGCACTGCTCCCGGTTGAGCTGAACGGAGACGAGGTGCTGGTCGATGGCGAAGCGATTGGTCAACTGAGCGGCTTCCGCTTCAAGATTGACCCGCGGGCCAGGCTCGCGACCCGCAAGCTTCTGCTCGCCGCTGCCGAACGGCATTTACCGCTACTGCTGGCAGATCGCGCCCGCCAGCTTGAGGTCAGCCTGCTTTCGGGCAATCCAGGGCTGAGCTTGCGCGGCGGCGCAATTGTCTGGGAGAGCGAGCCGATCGCCCGCCTCGCGGCAGGACGCAGCGCGCTGCTGCCGCGGTTGCTGGCCGATCCCTCACTCGAAGTGCTGCCCGGCGAGGCCCGGACCGGGTTGCTGGCCGCACTGGCGAAGTGGCTTGATCAGTCGCTTGAAGTGCTGGGGCCACTGCGCCAGCTTGAGGCCGCAGCGCGGGCGCTTGATGCCGGGCCGGAACTGCGTGCACTGCTGATCCGTCTGCTCGAAAATGGCGGTATTCTGCCACGCGAAGCCTCGGGGCTGGAGCAGCTGGAGCAAGCCCAGCGCGAACAGCTGCGCCGTCTTGGCGTCAAAATCGGGGCGCTCGATCTGTTTGTCCCGGCGCTGCTCAAGCCCGCCGCACAGGCCGCCTGGCACATTTTGTCGACTACCAATGGCCGCACTTTCCCGGCCCCTCCGCCCGGCATGCCACAGGTCGGAGCGGCGGGAGGCGGGTCAGCAGCCACAGGCTATCGCCGCCTCGGAACGCAGGCGCTGCGAATCGATCTGGCCGACAAGCTGCTGCGCGCCGCGCATCAGGCGCGGATCGCGGCGGGCGGCAAGCGGTTCATGATCGATCCGGCGCTGGCAGTGTCAATGGGCCTGAGCGCAGCCGGATTCGCCCAATTGCTGCGGCTTGGCGGGTTCCAGCCGCATGTCGGCAAGGTTTTGGCACGCGGTGCCAGCGGACCACCCGATGCGCCGCGCTGGCGCTGGCACCCGATGCGCCGCAAGTCGGAACCGCGCCTGTCCAGTCCGCCTCCAGCAGTCGGCGGTGCTTTTGCGGCGCTGGCGGAGCTCGTCCGGTAATGGGGTTCGACATGCAGCCGAAATACAGTCTTGCGACCGCGCGCTTGACGAGGTGCCCGCAAATCCCATAGCAGCGGGACCAAGTGCTGCCTTCGAAGGGAATACGCCACCATGACCTATGTCGTCACCGACGCCTGCATCAAATGCAAATATATGGATTGCGTCGAGGTTTGCCCGGTCGATTGCTTCTATGAGGGTGAGAACATGCTGGTGATCAATCCCAGCGAATGCATCGATTGCGGCGTATGCGAGCCCGAATGCCCGGCCGAGGCGATCCTGCCCGATACCGAGAGCGGGCTGGAGCAATGGCTGGAGCTCAACACCAAATATTCCGCCGAATGGCCCAATATCACCACCAACAAGGAAACGCCGGCCGATGCCGATGAGCACAAGGGCGAGGATGGCAAGTTCGAAAAGTACTTCTCGGCTGAGCCCGGCCAGGGCGACTGATTCTGCACAGAATCATCCCGGCCATCGCCCCGCAAGCGGGTCGGTCGCTTGATTGCTGTGGCGGCTGAAAGCGACTGTTCCAGAGCGGGATTCACCGCACTGGTAATTTTGTTGCGGCCATGCTATATAATGGATCAACTGCAGGGCTTTTTGGCCCATCCAGCAGCCACACATATTTAGAGGCAGGGTCGCAAGAGTCGGTTGGTGGGGTGCGGAAACGCTCAGGCGCGTCCGAATAAATTCCATTCCCCTCCGTGCTGTCGCGCAGATCAAGCGCGAATCCTGACCGAGTGAAAGGGCGATACATGGTAGTCAAGGCGCACGCCTTCGATGTTGGTGACTACGTCGTTTACCCCAAGCATGGGGTTGGCCGGGTGATTGAACTGCAAGAGCAGGAAATCGCCGGGATGCAGCTTGAACTTTACGTTCTCCGCTTTGAAAAAGAGCGGATGACGTTGCGTGTCCCCGTGGGCAAGGTCGAAGCGATCGGCATGCGCAAGCTCTCGTCGGACAAAACCTTGCGCGAAGCACTCGATACGCTGACCGACAAGCCCAAAGTCAAGCGGACCATGTGGTCGCGCCGCGCCCAGGAATATGAAGCCAAGATCAATTCTGGCGATCTGGTCTCGATCGCCGAAGTAACCCGCGATCTGTTCCGCGCCGATGACCAGCCGGAGCAGAGCTATTCCGAACGACAGATCTTTGAAGCCGCCTCATCGCGGCTCGCGCGTGAACTGGCTGCAATGGAAAAAACCGACGAGCCGTCTGCGCTCAAGAAGATCCTCGAGATTCTCAATGAGCATGCGCCCAAATATTACGAGGTCGCGCCGGCTACGGCCTAAATTTTACGCTCAATCGATCACCGAAGGGGGCCGTTTCCGCAAGGGAGCGGCCCTTTTTCTTTGCCAGCTTGCAATCAGTGCCTCACTGTATTATATCAACAATACGCATTGCATCGTCAGGAGGTTCGTCATGAAATTCGGCAAATTCATCAGGGCCTTCGCGCCCGTCATCGCAATCGCGCTCGCCACCGGGCTGTCCGGCTGCGATGGCCCCAACATCAAGATCAATGGCGAGGATGGTCAAAAACTCGCCGACCTCGATCTGACCGGCACCGCTCCTGACGAACTCGTTCTGCTCGGCCCCGATGAAGTGAAAATCACTGCGGGCACCAAGCTGGCGATCACGGTGGAGGGCGATGCTGCCGCGCGCGAGGACATGCGCTTCACCCTCAAGGATGGTTCGCTCGCGATCCTGCGGAAAGACATGAAGTGGGGCAAGAACAGCACCAAGACCGTGGTGGTCAATGTCACCATGCCCGCCCCGCGAGAAATCACCATGGCCGGATCGGGCAAGATCAGCAGTGCCGCCCTGGCGCGCACGGCCACTATCGTGGTGGCCGGATCCGGCACTGTCGAAACTCCCAATGTCGCAGGCGAATCGATCGACGTGAACCTGGCCGGGTCCGGGCTTTATCGCGCCGCCGGCAATGTCAGTTCGCTCAAGCTGATGATTGCCGGGAGCGGCTCGGCCGAACTGGATGCCCTCAAGGCTGACAAGGCCAAAGTGATCATCGCCGGCTCGGGCAGCGCGCGCTTTGCCTCTGACGGCGAGGTAAAGGCAGAGATCATGGGATCAGGCGAGGTTACCGTGCGCGGCCGCGCCCGCTGCACAGTCAGCGCGATGGGCTCGGGTAAGCTGAACTGCGAAACCACCGCCACCCAGACTGACGGTGTTGAAACGCCGGATACGCCCGAAGCGCCCGAAGCGCCTTAATAGAACTGCTGCGACAATGCGATGAGCCGAGCTCTGCGGTTCACTCTCTGGAAACCCTGTCTGGCTAGGATCACCAGATCCAACACGCCAACGCGGGGTTTCCCTTTTCGATGCGCACGTTTGCTTCAGCCTCATTTATGGCGCTTGGCCTGTCAGGCTGCGGGGCGGCCAGCGCCATCACCAGCGTTGTCACGGCGCCAGTGAAAATTGTGAGCAAGGCGGGCGACCTTGCGACCACCAGCCAATCCGAAGCCGATCAAAAGCGTGGCCGTGAAATTCGCCACGGCGAGGAACGGCTGGGCGAGCTGGACCGTGAGCACCGCCGCCAAGCGGTAAAATGCAATGCTGGCGATGTGCAGGCTTGCACCAAACGCGATGCCGCCGATGCGGAAATACGCGCGTTGATGCCGTCCGTTCCTTACGAGCAGCGCTGACACTCAAGCAGCAGCGCGCGCCAGCCGATCGTTGATCGCTGCACCAATCCCGCTTTCCGGTATCGGTGCCACCGCAATCCGCAGGGCGGGCGCAGCAGCCGCCAGATGCAGGCAGGCATAAAGCCGGGCCGCCGCTTCGGCCAGATCACCAGTCGGCGAAAGACTGACATCGCCGAGCACCGCCCCGAACCCGATCAAATACTCATCCGCAGCAGCGCTCGTTGCCCCCAGCCGCACCGGCTTGCCCGGCGCATAATGGCTGGCAAGCTGGCCCGGTGCTTCAATCCTGTCTGACGTCACGGCGTCAGCTTTCGGTCCGATAATGGCGGATATCTGAGCTTCGCTGATCGGGCCTGGCCGAAGTATCTGCCAACCGCCGCCCTCACGCAATGCTACGATCGTCGATTCAATCCCCGCCGCGCAGGGCCCGCCGTCAAGGATCAGTCCAATCTGCGCGCCCAGCGACGCAGCGACATGGTCCGCGCGGGTCGGGCTGATCCCGCCGCTGCGATTGGCCGACGGCGCGGCGAGCGCTAGCCCGCTATGTTTCAGCACCGCGCGCATCGCCGGGTGGGCCGGGCAGCGTAGCGCGATAGTGGCCAGCCCTGCGATTACCGCCGGTGCGATTCGCGCAGTGGCGCGCAGTGGCAGCACCATGGTCAGCGCGCCGGGCCAGAATGCGGCGGCCAGCGCGCGGGCGCGATCATCGATCCGGGCCAGCTCTGCGGCCTGTTCGAGCGAAGCCACATGCACGATCAGCGGGTTGAAGTCCGGACGCCTCTTGACTCGATAGATTGCCGCTACGGCCTCGGCGCTGTCGGCCCGAGCGGCCAGGCCATAGACCGTCTCGGTTGGCAGAGCGACCAGCCCACCGCCCCGCAAGAGTTCTGCCGCCGCAGCAATGCCATCGGCATCGGCGGGCAGGACTCGCAGGGGTTCATGCTTGTCGGACATGCGCGCTCGCTATAGTCGGTTGCGGACAAAGCCAAGGAAAAGCGCCTGATGGAATATACCGCCCCGACTGCCGACCAGATCTTCGCCATCAAAATCAATGCCGAAATCGCGGAAATCGCCGGACATGCACGCTTTGCCGCAGCCAGCGTGGATATGGTCGAAGCGATTGTCGAGGGGATCGGTGCGTTCGCCGCCGGTGAATTCGCTCCGCTCAACCGGATCGGTGATCAGCAAGGCGCGACACTGGCCAATAGCACAGTGACCCTGCCGGCCGGATTTGCCGAGGCCTATCGCAGCTATGTCGCGCAGGGCTGGAACGCGATTTCGGGCGTAGAGGAATTTGGCGGGCAGGGCCTGCCGTTCACACTGGCGGCCAATGTCATCGAAAACCTGGGCGCGGCCAACATGGCCTTCACTTTGCTGCCAATGCTCACCGTGGGCGCGATCGAATCGCTCCAGCATCATGGCAGTGCCAGCCAGAAGGCGCGGTTCTTGCCCAGGCTGATCAGCGGCGAATGGTCGGGAACCATGAACCTGACCGAGCCGCAGGCCGGGAGCGACGTTGGCGCGCTGCGCACCACAGCAACGCCGATCGAAAGCGGCGAATATGCCGGCCATTACCACCTCTGCGGGACCAAGATTTATATCACCTGGGGTGAGCATGATCTGGCCGGCAATATCGTCCATCTGGTGCTCGCCCGGACCCCCGGCGCACCGGCGGGAACCAGGGGCATTTCGCTGTTCATCGTCCCCAAGTTTCATGTTGCCGCGGATGGAGCACTCGGCCGCCGCAATGATGTTCGCTGTGCCGGGATCGAACACAAGCTAGGGATCAACGCCTCGCCGACCTGCGTGATGAGCTTTGGCGACAATGACGAATGTATCGGCGAGCTGATCGGGCGCGAGAACGAGGGCCTCAAAGCCATGTTCACAATGATGAATTCGGCCCGGATCAATGTCGGCAGCCAGGGCGTCCAGATCGCCGAGCGGGCGCTGCAAGCGGCGCAGTGGCATGCCCGCGAGCGGGTTCAATCGGCGCGCGCGGGGTCACCGGACAAGACCCCGGTGGCAATCATCGAACATCCCGACGTGCGCCGCACGATCCTGCGGATGCGCAGCCTGACCGAAGGCGCGCGGGCGCTGCTTTATTACACCGCAGGCCAGGTCGATCGCGGCGCGCTGGGCATTCCCGGGGCGCAGGCGCGCGCCGATCTGCTGGTCCCGCTGATCAAGGCCTGGGGAACTGATATCGGCTGCGAAGTGGCCAGCCTTGGGGTGCAGATCCACGGCGGAATGGGCTTCATCGAAGAAACCGGTGCGGCGCAGCATTACCGTGATGCGCGAATCGCGCCGATTTATGAGGGGACCAACGGGATTCAGGCCGCCGATCTGGTTACCCGCAAACTCGGCTATGAGAATGGCGGGGTGCTGGCCGCGCTGATGCATGAAATCGCCGCCGATGCGAGCGATGCGCCAACGCTGGCGACATTGGCGAATGAATGCGCCGCAATCGGTGCGTGGATGCTGAGCAATGCAAGCCTGGATGACCGGCTAGCCGGCAGCGTTCCCTACCTCACCATGTGCGCTACGGCGGTTGCGGGCTGGCAGCTGCTGCGCCAGGCCCGTGCGGCGGCGGATGGGCAAGGCTCCCCCGGCCAGGCCAAGGCCAAGCCGGTTATCGCGCGCTATTTCCTTGAACACCTCGTCCCCGAAGCACTGGGTCTGAAGGCGGCGGCGATCGCCGGGGCTGAATTGCTCTATGCACTTGATGCCGAGGCGCTGGCAGGATGAACGATCAGGACGAGCATCTGGCGCGAATTGCAGCGGCGCTGGAGCGGCTCGCACCCATAGGTCTGGTGGCCACAGACTGGACGGCTGCCCCCGCTTATGTCTGGGATGGAACGACGCAGGCAGTTGGCCAGATCATCGCTCCATCGCTTGACCTGCTGCGCGGGATCGAGTCGCAGAAAGCACTTGTCATGACCAATGTTGCCCGGTTTGCTGCGGGGTACGCCGCGCATGACATGCTGTTGTGGGGCGCGCGAGGGATGGGCAAATCGGTGTTGCTGCGCGCCAGCGTGGCCGCTGCGCAAGTGGGTGCGGAGGCGAGCATTGCGCTGGTCCAGGTCGCACCCGAAGCACTCTCCTCATTGTCGGCGCTGTTCGGCGCCTTGGCCGGGCAAGAGCGCCGTTTCCTGGTGTTCATCGATGATCTGGGCTTTGAAGAGGGCGACAGCAGCGGGCCGCGCGCCTTGCGCTCATGGCTAGAAGGCGGGGTTGAGGCGCGACCGGTCAATGTCCGTCTTGCCGTCACTTCCAATCGCCGCGCGATTGTGCCGCGCCATGCGCACGAGCAGGATGATCCGATAAATCCGCGCGATGTGGTGGATGACCGGCTGGCGCTGGCCGACCGTTTCGGGCTGTCACTCGGCTTCCACGCCTGCTCGCAGGACGATTATCTGGCCATCGTTGGCGGATATTGCACCGCGCACGGCCTTGCGTGGGGTGAAGGCGAAGCGCTGCAATGGGCCAAGCGGCGCGGGGCCCGATCGGGCCGGGTCGCATGGCAATTCGTCACCGAACTGGCCGGGCGAGCGAGCAAGCTGGTTTAGGGCTGATCGGCTTTGAAGCTCGCCGACGTCCGCGCGGTCGGATCGGCTGACAGCTCGCGCTGCGGCTTCATCGGGGCGGTGACGACCGGTTTGGGAGCAGCAGACGGCGCCGCCCCGGGCGACAACACCCGCCAGATGATCCCGGCGGTGTCATCGGATACCAGCAAAGCCCCGCCCTGGTCGAAAGCGAGCCAGGTTGGGCGGCCATGCGTATCGCCTTTGCCGTTGAGGAACCCGGTCAGCACCGGCACCGGCAGGCCGAGCGGATTGCCATTGGCATCGAACTTCACGAAGACCACATCATAGCCCGACAGCGGATGGCGGTTCCACGAGCCATGGCGCGCGATGAACGCGCCATTGGCAAAACCCGCACCCAGCCGCTGCCCGCCGGTGGAGAAAACCAGCCCGAGCGGCGCGACATGCGCGCCCAGCGCATATTGCGGCTTGCGAACATAATCGTCGAAATAATCCGGGGCTGCGGCGATGACCCGGTCATCCTCGTGGTCCTTCCAATAGACCCACGGCCAGCCGTAATGCACCCCGATCGGAACATTGGTGAGGTAATCAGGTACCAGATCGGGTCCAAGCTGGTCGCGCTCATTGACCACCGACCACAGCTCGCCAGTCCATGGATTCCATGCCAAACCATTGGGATTGCGCAAGCCCCCGGCATATTGCCGGGCCTTGCCGGTGGCGACATCAAGCTGCCAGATCGCGGCCCGGCCTGTTTCCAGATCCATCCCCCGCTCGCCGATGTTGGAGGCCGAGCCAACCGCGACGTAAAGCTCCTTGCCATCGGTGCTAAGCAGCAGATTGCGCATCCAGTGATTGCCCGCAGCCGGCAAGTCCATCAGCTTGTTCGGCACTCCGGCCAGCTGTGTTGCGCCCAGCGCATAATCGAACTGCAGCACCGCATTATGATTGGCGACATAGAGCTTGCCACCCGCCCAGGCCATGCCCGAGGGCGATTCGAGGCCATCCTTGACGCGCAGGGTAAAGCGCGCCTCGGCCGTGCCGTCTCCATCGGCGTCGCGCAGCAACACCAGCGTATCGGGCGATTCGCCGACCGCACCGGCGCGTTTCATCAGAAACCCGGCGATTGCACTAACCAGCCCGCCGCCAAGATTGCCCTTGGGCGCATTGGCTTCTGCCACCAGCACATCGCCATTGGGCAAGGTTAGCATGACCCGGGGATGGGTCAGCCCTTCTGCAAACCGCGAGGCTTTCAGCCCAGCCGCGCCGACCGGCGTCTCATTGGCCGCCCAGCCGACCGACTTGGCCACCGCAACACTGGGGATTTGCTCGACCTTCGGCTCGGTCAGCACTGGATCCTTGCCGGAGAGCTCGTCAAGCGTGTGCTGCGCCGGGGTCCCGCGCCAGATCCAGGCGAGCAACAGGCCCAGCACCAGCAGCGTGACGGTAAGGGCGATGAGCAGTTTGCGTTTGGTCGACATAGCAGCGGGATAAGCGCAACTCGGCTAGGCGGCAAGCTGCGGTTGGGCTAGAGATCGCTCGATGTATCAATTCGCCCCTGATTCCGCCCAGCCCAAGCCCGCGCTTTACCGCGAACTTGCCGATGCCGCCCGCGCCCTCACCGATGGCGAGCCCGATGCA
>JANMKT010000036.1:0-63658 GCA_031372185.1 Novosphingobium sp. | reverse complement strand
CCCTGCGGGCCGGGGGGCAATCCCGAACCGCGCCGTCAGAGCGATAGAACCCAGGATTCCGAATTGTTTGCCCAGAAACAGCCCGGCGGCAATTCCCAGCGGCAGCGGCGCAAGCAGGCCTTCGAGCCTCAGCCCGGCGAGCGAAACCCCCGCATTGGCAAAGCCGAACAACGGCACGATCACAAACCCGCTCCACGGCGCCAGCGCATGTTCAAAGCGCAGCAATGGGCTGTCATGCCCGGCATCAAGCCGCAGCGGGATGGTCAGCGCGGCGAGCACTCCGGCGATGGTGGCATGGACGCCTGAATGGAGCACCGCATACCATAGCGCCGCTCCCAGCAGGACATAGGCCCAGCTTTGCCCCACCCGGAAGCGACCAAGAGCAATCATTGCGGCGAGGCACAGTGCCGCGACAGCCAGCCAGATAAAGTCGATCCCGCTGGTATAGGCCAGCGCGATAATCGCGATCGCGCCCAGATCATCGACAATCGCCACGGTCAGCAGGAGCAGCCGCAGCGAAGGCGGGACACGGCGCCCGAGCAGACCGGTCACCCCCAGTGCAAAGGCGATGTCAGTGGCCGCCGGGATCGCCCAGCCGCGCAGCAACTCGGGCTCGCCGCCAGTAGTCAGCAAATAGACCAGCGCAGGCAAGGCCATCCCCGCGCCCGCTGCGATGATCGGCAAGCGCCGCCGCGCCGGGGTCGAAAGCTCGCCTGCCAGCACTTCGCGCTTGATCTCGAGCCCGATGACGAAAAAGAACACCGCCATCAGACCGTCGTTGATCCAAAGATGCCAGCTGCTCAGCCTGGCAATCGGGGTCCAGTCAAGCCGATGGTGGAAGAACGAGTGGTAGCCATCCGCCAGCGGCGAGTTGGCTATCGCCAGCGCCGCAATGGCGATTACAATCAGCAAGATACCAGCAGTTGATTCGCCTCCGGCAAGGCGCGTGAGTGCGGCGGAAAGCCGAGAGAACGGACGGTGAGGTAATGTCATTGCGCCCGTTAATTCCCCAGCTGCAATCATGTTGCAAGCCTGACGCATTGTTACTAGGCTCGGGTAGATAGTGTGGGGTGCACACAGGGGGGGACGCACTGGGGATGACGGGGTCGATTTCCGGCGCCTATTCGGCGCTGCAATGGTTGCAGCTGATTGAGCACGAGTTGCTGCTGTTTGCCGCGTTCTGGTTTGTCGTCGGGCTGGTTGATGAATTTGCTATCGACCTTAGCTTTATCTGGCTCAGGCTTGCTCGGGGCTTGCGCACCCCTCATCTCCCCGCCGGCTATGGCGCCGCGCCGCTGGCGGGGCGGGCGGCGGTGCTGATCCCGGCCTGGCAGGAAGCACCGGTGATCGGGACCACACTGGCCCACGCGCTGGCGGCCTGGCCACAGACGGAACTGCGGATCTATGTCGGCTGCTATAGCAATGATGTGGCGACGATTGCCGCGGTGATTGCCGGAGCGGGCCATGATCCGCGGGTCCGGCTGGTGATCCATGACCGGATCGGTCCCACCACCAAAGCCGATTGCCTGAACCGGCTGTACGTTGCGCTCAGCGCGGATGAGGCGCGCAGCGGCGAGGATTTCCGCTCGGTCGTGCTGCATGATGCCGAAGATATGGTCCATCCTGCCGCGTTGGCGGCGATCGATACAGCGCTGTTCGCGGCCGATTTTGTCCAGCTGCCGGTTCGGCCCGAGCCACAGAATAGTTCGCGCTGGATTGCCGGGCATTACGCTGATGAATTTGCCGAGGGCCATGCCAAGCTGCTGGTGGTGCGCGATGCGATCGGCGCTGCCTTGCCGGCTGCCGGCGTCGGGTGCGGCTTTGCCCGGCGCGCGCTGGCCGCTTTGGCGGCACGGCGGATCGCTGAAGGAGAAGTCGGGCCGTTCGCTGCCGAATGTCTGACCGAAGACTATGAATTGGGCTTGCTGATTTCGCAGCATGGACGGCGCAGCAGTTTCCTGCGGTTACGCGATGCAGGCGGGCAATTGGTAGCGACGCGCAGCTATTTTCCGGCCAAGCTGGGGCAAGCCGTCCGGCAGAAGACCCGCTGGGTGCACGGAATTGCATTTCAATCATGGGACCGGCTGGGGTGGAGCGGCGGGCCGGTTGATCTGTGGATGGCGTTGCGTGATCGGCGCGGGCCATTAACCGCGCTGGTGCTTGCTGCGGCCTATTTGCTGCTGGTGATCGATGCGGTGCTGCTCGGCGGCTATCTGGCGGGGTGGCAGCCTGCCTATGTCCTGTCCCCGATCGTCAAATACATGCTGCTGGTCAGCTCTGCCGCGTTCGTGTGGCGGATGGCGATGCGGTTTGTTTTCACCGCGCGCGAATATGGGCTGACCGAGGGGATTTGGGGGGTGGCGCGTATTCCGGTCAGCAATATCATCGCCATCATGGCCGGACGGCGGGCTTTCGTCGCCTATTTCCGCACGCTGCGCGGTGGCCGGGTGATCTGGGACAAGACCGCACATCTGGCCCATCCCGCCCATGGTGCCGTGCAGCAGGCTCGGGCATGAGCCATGCGGGCAGTCCTGCTAGCAAGCGTGCCGCGCGGCGCGGTCAGCCGTTGCTTGTGCTGGTTATACTCCTGTTCGGCTGGGTCACGGCGCGTGCGGCAGTGTGGGAGATGCCCTTCGCTGGCGCGCAGGATACAGGCACACAGGGTGCTGGCCAGTCACGGCCAATGGTCAAACCTTTCCCGCAAATTTCACCAAACCGCGCCGCGCCAGTCGCGCAGCCAGTCGAGGCAGCGCCACGCCAGCTTGACGGACCGCAGCCCGAGCTGGAAAATCCCACGCCGAAGCCTTGGCCCACAGTCGCGCCTTATATACCCTCTCAAGTGCCGCTGGCAGCGCCGTTGGCAACACCAACCCCGCTTGCACCGCGGGTTGCAGCTGGCCATCAGATGCTGTGGCTGGCGGCGGTGGCGCAATTGCCGCTGCCGGCCATGCTGTTTGAACGGCGCGACGAAGATATTGTGGGGATCATCGACAAGCCGCTGGCCGTTCGCAATACTGCTGCAAGGCGCTGGTCGACCGATGGCTGGCTGCTGCTGCGCCGGGCGGAGGCGGTGACGGTTTTTAATGGCTTTTCCGCGCCCAGCTATGGTGCCAGCCAGATCGGAGCGGTGATCCGCTATCGCCTTGCGCCAGGCAATGCCCGCAAACCGTCGCTTTACCTGCGTGCAACGGGCGCAGTGCGGACCCCGCGTGATCCAGAGGTAGCGGCTGGTTTTTCCGCCCGACCACTTGCCCGCATTCCCGTGGTTGCGATGGCCGAAGTGCGGACCAGCCGAAACGCGGGCACAATCAGGCTACGCCCCGCCGTGGCGCTGGTCAGCGAATTTCCGCCGCTTGACCTGCCGCTGGGGTTGCGGGCTGAGGCCTATGCACAGGCTGGCTATGTTGGCGGTGGCAGCGCGAGCGCCTTTGCCGACGGGCAGCTGCATCTGACCCGCCGGCTTGCCCGGATTGGTGGCATGGAATTGCGCGCCGGGGGTGCGGCCTGGGGCGGAGCGCAGCAGGGTGTCAGCCGGATCGATGTTGGTCCCTCCGCCTCGCTCGGGCTGCCGATTGGTCCTGCCAATGCGCGGCTTTCGGCCGACTGGCGGTTCCGTATCGCCGGTAGTGCCGCACCGGGTACCGGACCGGCAGTGACACTCTCCGCAGGTTTCTAGGACAGCAACACTTCCCTCGCTATGCGCAGTGGGCTAGGCCTGATATCGCAAAATGGACGTTTATCTTCCAATCGCCAACCTTTCGGTCAATGGCTTGGTCATCGTCGGCCTTGGAGCGCTGACGGGCATTCTTTCGGGGATGTTCGGAGTGGGCGGCGGCTTTCTGACTACGCCGTTGCTGATTTTCTATGGCGTCCCCCCCACAGTCGCTGCCGCCTCCGCCGCCAGCCAGGTGACTGGCGCCAGCGTTTCGGGAGTTTTCGCCCACACCAGGCGATCTGGTGTCGATTATCACATGGGTGCAGTCCTGGTGGCTGGCGGGATCATCGGCATCGGGTTTGGCACGATTTTGTTCCGTCTGCTCCAGCAGCTGGGCCAGATCGATACGGTTATCAGCATCCTCTATGTTGTGTTGCTTGGCAGCATCGGCGGACTGATGGCACGGGAAAGCTGGCAATCGTTGCAAGCCGCCAAGACCGGCATTCCGCTGCCAGCCCGCAAACGTCGTCATCACCCGATGGTGGCCAGTCTGCCGTTGCGCTGGCGGTTTTATCGCTCGGGCCTCTATATCTCACCACTGGCCCCACTGCTGTTGGGGGTGGCGACGGGCATTCTCACCATGCTGATGGGGATCGGCGGGGGCTTTGTGCTGGTTCCGGCGATGCTCTATATCCTTGGGATGAGCGCCAATGTCGTGGTTGGCACCTCACTGTTCCAGATCCTGTTTGTCACCATGGTGACCACGATGACCCATGCGTTGACCACCAAAGCGGTCGATATTGTGCTGGCGGTATTGCTGCTGATCGGCTCGGTTTCGGGCGCGCAAATCGGGGCGCAGCTGGCGCAGAAGTTCCCGGCAGACCGGCTGCGGCTGGCGCTGGCGATTGTTGTTCTGGTGATCGCAGTGCGGATGGCGATTGGCCTTGGCTGGCGGCCGGACGAGATTTACGCAGTGTCGCCGTTATGAGACCAGAGCGGTGAAGCGGCTGCTCCTCATGCTGGCGCTGCTCATGCTGGGCGGCGCGCGCGATCCGATTCTGGTGCCGGAAGTGTCGCAGCACGAGATTCAGGTGCGGCAAGGCTTCACCGGAACGGAACTGCTCCTGTTCGGCGCGATCCTGACCCCGGAAGGAACGCGCGCCGGCCAGGACTACGATATCGTCGTAGTTCTGAAAGGGCCGACGCGCTCGATCATCCTGCGCGAAAAACAGCGCTTTGCAGGGATCTGGATCAACGCTAACAGCGCCGAATTCCGCTCCGCCCCGACTTTTTTTTCGATTGCCTCGTCGCGCCCGATCAAGCAGATCGTCGATGACAAGACCGCCGCGATCTATGAGCTGGGCCTGGGCTGGCTTCAGCTTTCACCGATCGGGGCGTTCGAACCCAAAGAGCAGGCGCGCTTTGCGGCGGGTTTGGTCGATCTGATGCATCGCGAGGGGCTGTATCAGGAGAACAGCCAAGGTGTTATGCTGAGCGAGCAGGTGCTTTACCAGGCCCGCATCAAATTGCCCTCCAGTGTGCAGACCGGCACCTATACTGCAGAAACCTTTGCCATCACCAAAGGCCGGGTCGTGGCCTCGGCAATCAGCCGGGTTGAGGTGCGGAAGCTGGGATTTGAACGGCTGGTGGCGCAATTTTCCCAGCACCAATCGTTCCTTTATGGGTTGCTCGCAGTGGCAATCTCGATCGGTATGGGCTTCGTCGCGGGGCGCCTGTTTGCGCTAGTTTGAAATGGGGGGTTCAAACGGGGAGTTGACGGCATCGCTTTGTCCCAATTTAGGCCAATATTAACCGCTGCCCGCTAGACCATTTCTGGAGCGGCCGATGGTGGCCTCACGGGACACGCAATGCAGATGAACGATATGAGCGGGAACGGTTTTTCGCGGGCTCGTCCAGCAGCAGCGCATGAAACGCTGACCGGCGAACACAGGCCTGCGCCGGCCGCTACACCGATGGTTGATAATTCACGCGAACCGATTGGTATTGTGCTTGAAATTGCCGGATCGAGCAGCCAGATCGCGCTCGATCTCACCCGTTTGCAGGGATGCTCAACCGACGCCGATCCATCCATCTCGCTGGCAGGACAGGTCGGTAGCCAGGTCAAGATTCGGGTCGGTAACAGCTGGCTCCTCGCCAGCGTGCGCACCCAGCGCCAGGATTCCAAAACTCCGGGCGGAATCGTTGCCAATATCGACTTTCTGGGCGAGGGCGATGAAGAACGGCTGACCGGGCGGATCCACAGCTTCCGCCGAGGGGTGACACGCTACCCGATCCCCGGCGCGCTGATCTATCCCGCCACCAGCAATGATTTGCGCCAGATTTATGCCGGCGATGGCCGCGCCAACATCGAGATCGGCACGGTCTTTCCGACCCGCGATATCCGGGCCGGGCTGTATATCGATTCTTTGCTGGGCAAGCATTTTGCGCTGCTCGGTTCGACCGGTACCGGCAAATCAACCAGCGCTGCACTGATATTGCATCGTATCTGCGAAGCCGCATCCGACGGCCACATCCTGATGATCGATCCGCACGGCGAATATTCGGCAGCGTTTAAAAGCACTGGGATGATCTTCGACGTCTCGAACCTCCAGATGCCCTATTGGCTGATGAACTTTGAAGAGCACTGCGAAGTGTTTCTCACCACCACCGGCAATAGCCGGCAGGAGGATGCCGACATCCTGGCCAAGTGCCTGCTGACCGCGCGCGCCAAGAACCGCCTGGCCGAAACGATGGGCAAGATTACCGTTGATTCGCCGATTCCCTACCTTCTTTCGGATCTGACCACTGCGATCCAGAACGATATGGGTAAGCTCGACAAGTCAGGAACGTCTGCGCCGTATATGCGGATCAAAACCAAGATCGACGAATTGAAGGCTGATCCGCGCTATCAGTTCATGTTCTCTGGCATGCTGGTGGGCGATACGATGGCAGAGTTCATCGCCAAGATTTTCCGCATGCCATCGCGCGGCAAGCCAATCTCGATCATCGATGTGTCAGGCGTGCCATCCGACGTCACTTCGACCGTGGTCGCAGTGCTCAGCCGCCTGGTGTTCGATTTTGCGATCTGGGCGCGCGATGAAAAAACCCGGCCGATCCTGCTGGTTTGCGAAGAAGCCCACCGGTATGTGCCCAACGAGAAGAATGCCGACGGCTCGTCGGTTGGCAAGATTCTCTCGCGGATTGCCAAGGAAGGCCGCAAATACGGCATCTCGCTGGGCCTGATCACGCAGCGCCCGTCGGATCTGGCCGAAGGCGTGCTGTCACAATGCGGCACGATTATCTCAATGCGTCTCAACAATGATCGCGATCAGGCTTTCGTGAAAGCTGCCATGCCAGAAGGCGCGCGCGGTTTCCTTGATTCGATCCCGGCACTGCGCAACCGCGAGTGCATCATCTGCGGCGAGGGTGTCTCCGTCCCGATCCGCGTGTCGTTTGACGATCTGGAGGAAATCAAACGCCCGGCCTCGGCCGATCCCTCGTTCAGCGAGCTGTGGAACGGCAGCGGCGGCGAAGAGGAAATGGTGCTGCGCACGGTTCAGCGTTGGCGCGCGCAGGGACGCTAAACGCCAAGCTCAGGTCCCCCGCGTATCCCCGTAAAGGTGAATGTGCAGCCGGTCCGAAAGGCGCAGCCCGTGGATCATGCACAGGGGAGCCAGCCAGGCTGACCGACTGCGCAAAGTAACGCTGTCGGTGCCTTCGGGCATCAGGAACAGCCGATCCCCGGCAATCGCATAGTCAGCCTTTATAGCCAGCACTTCGTCAAGGTCTTCGGGCGCCGCAATCACAAACTTAAAGCAAGCTTTAGGTTCATTTGCCCACTGGGCGAGCCGCTCGGGAATTAGTGCAAGATCAATAGCATTTCCTGAATGCCTCAGCTTTGGGCTGACGTTGTATTGGGCCACGAGCGCATCAAGTTCGGGATGCGGAGCGACGGTGCCATTGGTCTCGATCTCGATCCTGTGGCCGGAAAGCAGCGCCGCCATCCGCGCCAATGCGGGGCCTTGTAGCAGCGGCTCGCCGCCGGTGATCACCAGCCGGTTACCCCCCAGCGCCATGATCCGCGCGGCGACATCTGCCTCGTCGAGCATGATCTGATTGGCGGCGCGTTCAAAGGTGACGGCGTCGCGGTGCGGGCGGTTATCGCCGGTGAACCGCCAGGTATAGGCAGTGTCGCACCACGTGCAGGCAAGGTTGCAGCGCGACAGGCGGATGAAGGTGCTGGGGTATCCGGTACTCGGCCCTTCGCCCTGCAATGAGGCGAAGATTTCGGGTTCGCCCGCATCTACCGTGGCAAGAACAAGGCTCACCCCAACCGCGCCAGCGCCGCCGTCAGCAGATCCGCCTCGGCCGCATGGGCGGCATGATCGGCCCGCGCCTTGTCGACCGCTTCGGGTTTGGCCTTTTCGACAAAGGCCGGGTTGGAGAGGCGGGTTTCGAGTGACTTGGCTTCCTTGGTGGAGGCTTCGAGGGCTTTGGTGAGGCGGGCCTTTTCGGCGGTTAGATCGATGAA
This sequence comes from Novosphingobium sp., assembly GCA_031372185.1. GTDB lineage: Bacteria > Pseudomonadota > Alphaproteobacteria > Sphingomonadales > Sphingomonadaceae > Novosphingobium. Next base: position 55,472 of record JANMKT010000036.1, on the reverse strand, counting down.
GCCTTCGAGGGGAAGCATGTAGGTTGCGTTGGGCTGACTGACGACGAGTGAACCTGAGTCAGGTGCCCGATCGTTACTGACCATTGATAGTCGTGCTAGGCGCTTTAAAGCTTCATATTGGGATTTAATCCAGATGTGCACTTGATCATCAGCATCGCGCACCAGCATGAGCATCTTCTCACTGGGAGAAACGTTTGCTTCACTGCGCGCCGCGCGAACCGCACTCACCAATTTGATCAGCCACTCCACCTCAGCCTTCGCCTCAGCATCAACCCCAGCACCCGGCTCCGGCCACTGTGCCGTAATCAAAGGATAGTCCGCCCGGTCGCCCAGCTTGCCCCACAATTCCTCGGTCACAAACGGCATGAACGGGTGGAGCATCACCAGAATCTGGTCGAGCACCCAGCCGGCCACCGCTTTGGTTTCCTCGTCGAACGCGCCCTTGATCAGTTCGATATACCAGTCACAAAACTGGTCCCACACGAAGTGGTAGATCGCATTCGCCGCCGCATCGAAGCGCAGATCGGCCATCGCCTTGTCCAGCTCGGCGAGTGTTTCGACCACCTCGCCGATGATCCATTTGTTGACCGCCAGCGTTGCCGCCGGGGCCGCCAACGAGGAACTCGCGCCGATGCCGTTCGATTGGCAGAACCGCGCGGCGTTCCACAGCTTGGTGGCAAAGTTGCGGTAGCCTTCGACGCGGGGCTTATCCATCTTCACATCGCGGCCCTGGCTTTCCATCGCCGCCATGAAAAACCGCAGCGCATCGGCGCCGTATTCATCGATCAGCAGCAGCGGATCGACGACATTGCCCTTGCTTTTGGACATCTTCTGGCCGTCTGCCGCGCGCACCAGCCCGTGCAGATACAGCCGCTTCCACGGCACTTCGCCCAGCAATTCCATCCCCTGCATCGCCATTCGCGCGTCCCAGAAGAACAGGATGTCGAAGCCGGAGATCAGCAGGTCATTGGGGTAATGGCGGGCGAGGAGGGATTCTGAGCCCCTCCTCTTCAGGGGAGGGGTTGGGGTGGGGCCTGTCGTCTGGGCGGCATCCCCCTAGTGCCCAACCCCCACCCCCGGCCCCGCCCCTGAAGGGGAGGGGGGAAGGTCTTCCGGCCAGCCCAGCGTGGCAAACGGCCACAGCGCGGAGGAGAACCAGGTGTCGAGGACGTCGTTGTCGCGTGTGATATTCCATGGAAATTCGCCTTGCGGGAGATCCCAATGGGAAGCGTCGGCCATGACATTGTCAGAGCCGTAGTATGCGCGCGCTTGCTCAAGCGCCGCACCTTCTGACTCGGCTACGAATATGGGGCGCTCACCACCATCTTCCCTAGGGGCACCATACCAGGCCGGGATCTGGTGGCCCCACCACAATTGGCGCGAAACGCACCACGGCTGGATGTTTTCCATCCAGTTGAAAAACGTCTTCTCCCATGTCTTGGGGATGATCTCGATCGCGCCGGAACGCACCGCCGCCATTGGCGCTTTCGCCAGTTCCCCGGCGTTGACGTACCATTGGTCGGTGAGCATCGGCTCGATTACTACGCCGCCGCGATCGCCGAATGGCTGCATGATCAGCTTGTCCTCGACCGCAATCATCAGACCATCGGCATCGATATCGGCCACGACACGCTTGCGGGCTTCGTAGCGATCGAGACCGCGGTACTCGTCGGGGACCAGATTGAGTGCGTCAATTTCGGACGCACTCGCCGCCGCGCCTCGGGCGATGTCGCGGGCCCGTGCCGAAGCTTCGGCATAAGGCGCGCCGTCGGTTCGCATCGCGGCGACCTCGTCCATCAGCCGGTACATCGGAATGCCGTTGCGCTGGGCCACGCCATAGTCGTTTTCGTCGTGAGCGCCGGTGATCTTGACTGCGCCTGATCCGAATGCGGGGTCGGGGTATTCATCGGTGATGATCGGGATGAAGCGGCGCTGCGCCTTCGGTCCCACCGGGATTTCGCAGAGCTTTCCAATGATCGGCGCGTAGCGTGGGTCGTCTGGGTGAACTGCCACCGCGCCATCACCCAGCATCGTTTCGGGCCGGGTCGTGGCGATCGCGATGTAGTCGCGCTGCTCCTCAAGCACGATCGCGCCCTCGGCATCGCGCTCGACGTAGGTATAGGTTTCGCCGTCCGCGAGCGGATATTTGAAATGCCACATGTGTCCAGCAACTTCGCGGCTCTCAACCTCAAGATCGCTGATGGCCGTTTTCAGTGCCGGATCCCAGTTGACCAACCGCTTGTCGCGGTAAATCAGGCCCTTGTTATACTGATCGACGAATACCTTGACCACTGCCTTGGTGAAATGCGGGTCCATGGTGAACTGCTCGCGGCTCCAGTCCATCGAGCAGCCCAGCCGCCGCAGCTGGCGGGTTATCTCTCCGCCGCTCTCCGCCTTCCATTCCCACACCTTGGCGATGAAATCCTCGCGGGTATAGTTGGTGCGCTTGTCCTGATTGGCCTCAAGCTGGCGTTCGACCACCATTTGCGTCGCGATCCCGGCATGATCGGTGCCAACCACCCACAGCGCATCCTTGCCGCGGAGCCGTTCATAGCGGATCACGATGTCCTGCAGCGTGTTGTCCAGCGCGTGGCCGATGTGCAGGCTGCCGGTCACATTGGGCGGCGGATTGACGATGGTGAAGGGCTCGGCATTCGGGCGCTCAGGCCGAAACAGCCCGTTCGCTTCCCAATGGGCATACCATTTTGCCTCGATCGCGGCGGGGTCAAAGGTCTTGTCTAGGGTCTGGTCAGTCATGGTGCGGGCGCTTTGCCAGCGGGCTCCCTTGTGTGCAAGCCGCCACCGCGCGCGCCGACAAAACTTGTCGCCAGTCCGATTTTACCGCATGACTGGCAGCAATGCGTGAATGGGCTGACTTTACGACGGAAACTGGCGGTGATGGCGGGCTGACGCTTGCGCTTTCGGGCCCAATGGTTGTGGCCTCGATCGGGGTGATCGACCGCCGCCTGCGCGAGCTGGAAGAAACCGTCACCGAGCTCGATCTTTCTGCTGTCACCGCAATCGATACGGTTGGAGCGTGGATCGTTTGCCGAACCTGCCGCGAAAATGATGCCACGATCACCGGTGCCAGCGAACAGGCGGAGCGGCTGATCGCTGCGGTCCGCGGGGCGAGCGGCGAGGGTGAGATCGCTGCGCCGCGGTTGCCTTTGTTTGCGCGGGTGGCCGATGCGGTTGGCCGGCTTGTCAGCGAAACGGGACATGGATCGGTCGGCATCCTGGGCTTTCTGGGGGCAGTTCTGGCTGGCGTTGCCAGCTTGATCCGCCATCCATCGCGGTTCCGGACCACCGCCCTGGTCCGCCAGGTGGAACTGGTTGGCGTATCGGCGCTGGGCATCATCGGCTTGATGAGCTTCCTGATCGGCATCGTCATCGCCCAGCAGGGCGCGGTACAGCTGCGCCAGTTCGGGGCAGAGATCTATACGATCAATCTGACCGGCCGGCTGTCCTTGCGCGAACTGGGGGTGCTGATGACCGCGATCATGGTCGCGGGCCGCTCGGGCTCGGCCTTTGCCGCGCAGATCGGGACGATGAAGCTGACCGAAGAAATTGACGCGATGCGGACCATCGGCGTCTCCCCGGTCGAGGCGCTGGTCATCCCGCGGGTGCTGGCTGCGGTGCTCATGATGCCGCTGCTGGGGTTTTATGCGGCGGTTTGCTCGATCATCGGCGGGGCGTTTCTGGGCAGTATGACCCTGGGGATCCCGTTCTTCACCTTTTTGACGCGGATTCAGGAGGTTGTGCCGATCCACGATGTCTGGGTCGGGCTGATCAAGGCCCCGGTGTTTGGCCTGATCGTGGCGCTGACCGGCTGCTATCAGGGGATGCAGGTCAAGGGCAACTCCGAGGAGGTTGGCCTGCGCACGACCATGGCGGTGGTCCAGGCGATCTTCATGGTGATCGTGCTCGACGCCTTTTTCGCGGTGTTTTTCACCGAAGTAGGCTGGGGATGAGCGAAGAAATCATCGAGCACGTGGAGGACATGGCCCGGGATGAGATGCCCGATGCATTCGACGGCGAATTTCCGATTGTGATCGAGGGCGTGTGCAACCGGTTTGGACCGAATGTGGTTCACGAGGATCTGTCGCTCAAGGTCCGGCGGGGCGAGATTATCGGGGTGGTGGGCGGTTCGGGCACCGGCAAATCGGTGCTGATGCGCTCGATCATCGGGTTGCAGATTCCTGCAGCCGGCACAATCGAGGTGCTCGGCCAATCGATTACCGATGCGCGCGACGATGACGATATCGATATCCGCAGCCGCTGGGGCGTGTTGTTTCAGGGCGGGGCGCTGTTCTCGACGCTAACCGTGGCCGAGAACGTCGAAGTTCCGCTCAAGGAATTCTACCCCGAGATCAGCGACGAGCTGCGCCACGAAATCGCGCTCTATAAAGTCATGCTGTCGGGCCTGCCGGCCGAGGCGGCGAGCAAATACCCTTCCGAGCTATCGGGTGGCATGAGAAAGCGCGCCGGCCTGGCCCGGGCACTGGCGCTCGATCCTGAGCTGCTGTTTCTGGATGAGCCGACCGCCGGGCTTGATCCGATCGGCGCAGCGGCGTTCGATCAGCTGACCAAGGAATTGCAGGATACGCTCGATCTGACCGTGTTCCTGATCACGCATGATCTGGATACGCTGCACGAAATCTGTGATCGGGTGGCAGTAATCGCCGATCGGCAAGTGATCGCGGTGGGGACGATCGCGGAACTGCTGGCGCTCGATCATCCGTGGATCCAGGAATATTTCAATGGCCCGCGCGGCAGAGCCGCGCAGCTTAGTCAAAAAGATGGGCGTGCCGCGCAGGCCGCGAAGCATCGCGTCACGGCGATGGACAAGCCTAAGGGCAAGGGGGCATAGAGCCAGCAATGGAAACAAGGGCCAATCATGTCTGGGTGGGCGCGGTTACGCTGGCACTGATGGCTGCACTGGCTGCGGCGATCATCTGGATCGCGCGGCTGAATGCCTCGCACCAGAATGAATACGACATCTTTTTCAGCCAGTCGGTCGATGGGCTGGCCAAGGGATCGCAGGTGGCCTTTGCCGGTGTCCCGGTCGGCCAGATCAAGACAATTGAGCTGTGGCGCAAGGACCCAAGCTTCGTCCGGGTGCGGATCAGTATCGACGATGAGGTGCCGATCCTGCAAGGCACGACGGCGACGATCCAGGGCAGCTTTACCGGTGTTTCCAACGTGCAGCTGGACGGAGCGGTCAAGGGTGCCCCGCCGATCACCGAACTGGGGCCAGAAGGCATCCCGGTGATCCCGACCAAGCGTGGCGGTTTGGGCGATCTGTTGCTCAATGCGCCGTTGCTGCTCGAACGGCTGGCCACCTTGACCGAAAAAATGACCGGGCTGCTATCGGATAAAAACCAGGCTTCGATCACCAATATCCTCACCAATACCGATAAGATGACCGGTGACCTCGCCAAGGCGACGCCGCAAGTTGAGCGGACCATGGCAGAGCTTCAGGCTACCTTGAAGCAGGCGAGCGCGACCCTCGCCAATTTCGAGAAGGTCGCAGGTTCTGCTGATCAGATGCTCAATACCGAGGGTGCAAGCCTGGCCCAGCAGCTGCGGAGCACGCTGAAAACGGCGAACACCGCAGCTGAGGAGCTGAAGGCAACACTGGCTGAGGCCCGGCCCGCCGCGCGCCAGTTTAACGAGAACACCTTGCCCGCCACCGAAGCCGCGCTCCGCGATCTGCGCGCCACCACCAGGGCGCTGCGCGACATCACCGAAAAGCTCGACGATCAGGGGGCCGGGGCGCTGATCGGCGGATCGAAGCTGCCGGATTACAAGCCATGAGGGGGCGGAATATCATGCTGAAATCGGCAATGGCAGCCGCACTGGCACTAGCGCTGGGCGGGTGTCTCAGCCTGGGCGGCAAGGTGCCCGACACGCTGTTCAGCTTGACTTCCTCCCGTTCTGCGTCGGCAGGCACCTCCGCCAGCGGCAAGATCGAAGATGCAATCGTCGTTGCCGAACCGGAAACCGATCGCCGTCTGGCAGTGCAGCGGGTTCCGGTGCAAATCGATGATGCCAGCGTCGCCTATTTGCAAAATGCCATGTGGGTCGAGCGCCCCGCGCGGCTGTTCCGCAGCCTGCTTGCCGAAACGATCCGTGCCAAGGGTTCGCGGCTGGTGTTCGAGGATAATGAAGCCGCCTCAGGCGCAGGGGTGCGGCTGACCGGCCGCTTGCTTGAAATGGGTTACGATGCGCGCAGCCTGTCGGTCGTGGTCCGCTATGATGCGATCCGCAGCAGCAGAGGCGGTGACCTGACGACCCGGCGGTTTGAAAGCATTGTCCCCGGGGTTGCGGCCAAGCCCGAGGCGATCGGCCCGGCGCTCAACCAGGCGGCGAATGATGTCGCGGCGCAGGTTGCGGAGTGGGTTGGGTAGGGGCGCTATCCTTCCCCCTCAGGGTGCGTTGGGCAGGGGGATGGATGGTTCAACCAAAAGTCGTCATGCTCTGGCCTAACCCTCGTTCACCAACCCCGCAAACCGCATCGCCGCCGCAAATTCCGCCAGCCGCCGCGCGCGAAGCGCCAAGGCTTCGGCATCCTTGCCCCATTGCTCGGTCTGCCAATCCTCCTCCAGATTGGCTGCGGCCCACAACGCCTCGCCATCCGCGCTATCTTCCAGTGCGGCGAGGCCGATTACCAGCGAGGCGGTCAGCGTGGTCAGGGTGGTCAGCGCGCCAACCGTGAAGGCGTCCAGTGGCAGGAGAACGGCGGCCATCCGGGTGAGCGTGGCCTCAGGCTGGGGGCGGTGGAGGATGCCGCCCACGCGCTCGAAGTGGACGTCCCAGCGTAGTTCGGCGGCGTGCAGCAGAGGCTCCCACACTTGTGCTTGCCGCTCATGCAGCGCCTCGCCCGCCTCGGCGCGGTAGCACAGCGTATCGGTTTCGGCGTAGCGCAGCAGGTCTGCTGCAGCAGCGGCAGGATCGCGGGCGACCACATCAATCGCGTAATCGGCCATGTCGCGGAAGATGAAAGCGGCGGGATCGATCTTCGGCCCTTGCGCGGACCATTCCAGCGCCATCGCCTGCGCCAGCGCCTCGCTCGGAACGGTTTGCGCGACCTTTGCGGGGGTGCGGATCGGCTTGCCGTCCAGCAGCACCCGCCAGCCGGAGCCTTCGGGGGCAATACTGACTTGCCTGAAGAAGCGCTTCATTGGGGCGGGCTTTTCCAGCGGCGCGACAGGATGATCGGGGCGATCAGCGCGTCGAACGCGCCAGCCAGGGTCAGCAGATATCCGGCCCACTCGGGCATATTCGTCTTGCCGGCCATGATCGTCAGCCCGAACAGGATCAGCCCGATGCCGGTCAGGCGGATCGCGGTGATGGCGAAGAACCGCCGCCGCGCTGCCTCATCATCATCATCATTCATGTCAGCAACTCCGCCAGTTCAGCGGGGTTCAGCGCCACCGTTACCGCGCCCGCATTGCGCAGTTCCTGCGCGGTGTGATAGCCCCAGTCGACCCCGATCGCGCGCACTCCGGCGGCGACGGCCATTTCCATATCATAGGCGGTATCGCCGATCATCACGGTGAGCGCGGGATCGGCCAGCGCCTGCGCCATCGCGGCCTCCAGCATCGCCGGATGCGGCTTTGACGGGTGGCGGTCGGCGGTTTGCAGTGTGGCGAAATGCGCCGACAGCCCGTGCATCGCCAGGCAATGCTCCAGCCCCCGGTCGCTTTTCCCGGTGGCAACGCCCAGCGTCCAGCCGCTTGCCCGCAGCCTATCGAGCAGCGGAGTGATCCCCTCATACAGCGGCTCAACCAATTGCCCGGCCTCGCGCGCGGAACGAAAGGCGCTTCGGTAAGCCTCGTCGATCCCGCGCCGCAATTGCTCACCGGCACCGGGCAACAGCAGCTGGATCGCCTGCGGCAGGCTGAGGCCAACGATTCGGCGAACCTGATGGCGATCGGGCAGGGTTTGCCCGCAGGCAGCAAAGGCTGCGTCCATCGCGTTGCAAATGCTGGCCTGCCCATCGACCAGCGTGCCATCGCAATCGAACACCGCCAGTTTCACGCTCACGGAACCAGTGTCCGCATCAGCTGGGCGATCGCCGGGGATCCGGCCGCGTCAAGCCCGGCGATCACCCGGGCGCGTTCTTCGGGCGACTTGTTCTGGCTAAGCTTCAGCGTCGGCCGCCACGCCTGCACCTCAAGCTCAAAGCCCACAATCGCTGCCATCAACCCGGTCTTGGTGCGATCCTCCAGCTTGTCCATCGTCCACGGGGTGCCTTCGGTCAGGCGACCTTCATGGCGAGCAGACAGATCGGCCAGCAGTGCTTCCAAATCGGCGCTATCCAGCTTACGGACCCGGCCTTCGAGTTCGAGCGAGACATAGTTCCAGCTCGGCACCTGCTGGGCGTCTGCGTACCAGCGCGGGCTGACATAGCTGTCCGGGCCGTTGATCAGCGCCAGCGCCGTCATTCCGTCAAGATGGCGGGTCAGCGCATTGCCCCGCGCGAGGTGGAACTTCACCGTGCCGCCGCGCGAGGAGAGCAGCGGCGTATGCCCCACGCGCGGGCCATCAGGCGTGGCCGCGAACACCATGCCGAAGCCGATCTCGTCGATCAGCGACTCAAATAACGCGCGGTCATCATGGCGGAAGGCGGCGTTCGGATGCATCAGGGCTTGCGCGGTCTCGGCGCTGGTTTGCCCTTGATCGGCACCTTGCTGCGCGGTTTTGGTGCGGATTTGCCGGGTACCTTACCCTTGACAGCAGCCTTGCCGGTATAGGCGCTGGTCGAGCCTGCCGGACCGCGCTCGCCGCCGGTCCGCCCGCGCCGCTCGCCGCGGCGTTCCTTGCGGTATTGCTTGGCATGGGCCTTGGCGGCAGTCTTGGTGGCTTCCTTGGTAACCGGCTTGGCCTCATCGGGCAGAGCCGCGCCGTCTTCCACATCAAAGCCCAATTGCTCCAGACTGGCCGCAAAATGCGTCGGCAGATCGGCCACCACATCCAGCGGGGTGCCGTCCGGATGCTCGATGATCAGGCGGCGCGCGTGAAGGTGCATCTTGCGGCTGATACTGCCCGAAAGGAACGCCTCCGGCCCGCCATATTTACCGTCGCCCACAATCGGATGGCCGATTGCCGCCATATGGACGCGCAGCTGGTGGGTGCGCCCGGTCTGCGGTTGCAGTTCGACCCAGGCAGCGCGGTTGCCGGCGTGGTCGATCACCCGGTAACGGGTGCGTGCGATCTGGCCTTCACCGCTTTCGTCGACCATCATCTTTTCGCCGCCGGTGCCGGGCTGCTTGGCCAGCGGCAGATCGATAAAGCCATCCTCGATCGCGGGCACGCCCGTGACCAGCGCCCAATAGATCTTGCGGGCAGACCGCCCCGAAAAGCGCTTGGAAAAGAACGCCGCGCTGCCCGCAGTGCGTGCGATCAGCAACACGCCGGAAGTATCCTTGTCGAGCCGGTGAACCAGCTTTGGCCGCGATCCGGTGCGGGCATCGTCAAACGGCAGGAAGGCATCGAGCAGCCCATCGACATGCTCGCGCATTCCGGTGCCGCCTTGCGTGGCCAGGCCGGGCGGCTTGTTGAGGACAATCGCGGCGCGGTCCTGGGTGATGACCATCGCCTCGGCTTGGCGGATTTGTTCTTCGCTCAACGCCCCGCGCGGCAGTGGCCCCTTGCGTTCGGGCGCGATGCCACCGGGCGGCACCCGCAGCAGCTGGCCTGCCGCCAGCCGATCATCGACCCCGGCGCGCTTGCCATCGACCCGGATCTGCCCGGTCCGCGCCCAGCGTGAGACCATGGCGAAGCCGATCAGTGGTAAATGGCGCTTGAACCAGCGATCCAGCCGCACACCATCGTCGTCCGCGCCAATGGTGAACTGGCGGACCGTTTCGCTGGTATCGGTATCGACGTTGTTAATATCATCCGGGCTCATGCCATGATCCTTAAACCGGCCAGAAGACCGATAACTCCGCCCACCAGCGAGAGCGCGGAATAGGCTGCCGCAACGCCCACCGCGCCGCGCTGCGCCAGTGTCACGATTTCCAGGCTGAAGGCAGAAAAAGTGGTGAAGCCGCCCAGCACGCCAACCCCCAGCAGCAACCGCCAGCCCTCACTCTCGCCGCCCTGCCGGGCCAGCCATCCCACCAGCAGCCCCATCGCAAAGCTGCCGAGGATGTTGACCGAAAGCGTCGCATAGGGAAACGCGGACCCGCCAGCCAGCCGTCCCGCCATAAACCGCAGCCACGCCCCAATCCCGCCGCCAAGGGCAACGAGCAGCGACGAGAGCAGGAAGGATGGCGGGTTCATGCCGAAGCCCTTAGAGCGATTTCCGCGCGGATGGAACACAGCGCGGCTCGCAAATCGGCAATGACAGCTTTATACTGGGTCTCTACTATCCGAACCTCCTGAGCCACTCCCCTTTGGGGAGGGGTTGGGGTGGGGGTTCCACGCCAGCGTTGACGCGAGGCCTGTCGGCCTCGCTCCCCCACCCCCGCCCCCTCCCCGCCGGGGAGGGGGGAAGAGTCTGCATTATCGGGATTTGGTGTTAGCCTGCCACCGATGCGCCAATCGCTTGCCCATATTGCCCTGGTGGTGCGCGATTATGACGAGGCAATCGCGTTTTATTGCGATGTGCTGGGCTTCACGCTGGTTGCGGACGAGGTGCAGGCCGAACAGAACAAGCGCTGGGTGCTGGTCCGCCCGCCCGGCGCGAGTGAAAACAGCACCACGATCCTCCTCGCCCGCGCCTCATCGCCTGAGCAGAGGCGCTTTATCGGCAAGTTACGGTGACAGAAGTTACGGTGACAGGAAGTTACGGACAGGAAGTTACGGGGCGGTGTCAACCTGAAGCGCAACACTGAAGTTACGGTGACAAAGTTACGGTGACAGCAAAGTTACGGTGACAGGTGCGATAACCCCTTTACTATTTCACAAGCGACGATATATTGATTGCTTTACAGCCTCGGAGGGGTGTGATGAGATTGGGGGTTATTGCACCTGTCACCGTAACTCTTAGCCTCGGAGGGGTGTGATGAGGTTGGGGGTTATTGCACCTGTCACCGTAACTCCCTGTCACCGTAACTCTGTCACCGTAACTCCCTGTCACCGTAACTCCCACCGTAACTCCACCGTAACTCTGCTGTCACCGTAACTCTGTCACCGTAACTCCGTAACTCAGGGCGACGGTTTGCCTGAGGAGCCCGACTTGGAAGCATTCATGGACCTGCCCAGGCCGGCAGAAATCGTCGACATCGAAGGATCAACGCCGGTTGCTGGAATAGATGATGGTGTAGTACTGACAGTCACCGGCGATAAAATGAGCTGGCTGGAGAAGTTTTTCTTTGACGCAGGCCACTTTCTCGGGATTGGTGGCGCAGGCGCCAAGCCCTTGACCGCCCAGCAGGGGGCACTGGGCAGCACGTTTTTTGCATCTTACACAGCGGCTAAACAGTATCATCAGGGGGTAGAGAGAAAGCCAGACTACCGTCCGACTATGTCGGACGATCAGCGCTGGGCGTCTGCGATGGTGCAGGCCAACTCTCAGGTAAATCGTGAATTTGGCGGCTTTTTGGCTGTAACTGCAGGTGGCGCTGCAGCGTTAGCTGCGGCGGGCCCCAGCCTCTTGACGTTTGCTCTCAGTAATGCCTACAAGATTTCTAGTGCAACTGGGAAGTTACGGTGACAGAAGTTACGGTGACAGAAGTTACGGTGACAGGTGCGATAACCCCTTTACTATTTCACAAGCGACGATATATTGGTTGCTTTACAGCCTCTTAGGGGTGTGGTGAGTTTGGGGATTATTGCACGCAACGTCACCGTAACTTGCGTGGTCATCGGCGGGAACAATCCGGGCGGCAGCATTCGCCACTGCAGACCGCCACGCAGCAAATAGAGCAGCGCCTCGACGATCTACCGGTAGTCCAACACCGGCGGGCGGCCCAGCTTCGAGCGAGGAGGAAGTAGCGGCTCCAGAACCGCCCATTCGCCTTCCGTCATATCGCTTGGCAAAAGCAGATCGCCTCTGGCAAACTGCTTGCGGGTGGTGTCGGTCCACATGTGATCCTCCCTCGATGTCTCGCAACACCGATTGAATCACATCATGCTGATATCACCCAACTTCTTTTTCGGGCAGGCGCTAAAGTTGCGAGGGATTTGGCAGTCTCCGACTGCACGCGCAATTGCCATGCACACCACATCTCGCAGACCTGCGCCATTCAGGGCGCGTGAGCCGCGTGAGGTCCCTCTAGGGAAAGCATTTATGGACTGTCTGGTGCGGCCGAGAAGACTCGAACTTCCACGGGCTTTCGCCCACAACGACCTCAACGTTGCGCGTCTACCAATTCCGCCACGACCGCTAAATCAACGAGGCTTGCCAAATCGCCAGGATTTGCGCCGCCCCCGGGGGGTAGGAAAGCGCCCTTAGCAAAGCCCTTCCAGGGCCGCAAGCGGTGATCCCGATTGAAGCAGATGTGGGGCAGTATAATGACCGAATTCGACCAAGCTGCCTTGCTCAGCCGGGTTTCCAGCCGATTTCGGTGACGATTCTGGCGCTGCGTGGGACATCGGTCAACGCTTCGTTGATATCCACACTCTCACCCGGGGCCAGCACCCGCTGCGGCGGCACCAGTTCGCGCGAATAGACTATCCGATCACGCGTGCCGCGCAGCACCACCAGCACCGAAGGGACAGAGCGCTCTTCGCTGCCGACATTGGTGATCGTGCCATTGACGCTGAAATAATAGGAACCGTCGGGCAATTGCCGGCGCTCCTGCCGCTTGGCGGGGAAATCGAGCTGTAGTCCCGGCTGAACGTCAGCAAAAATCGGGCGGGAGAACGGCAGCCAGTCTGGCAGGCCATACCAGGCCGTTGCCCCGATTGCGCCGAGTGACATGACCGCGAACAGCGCCGCGGCCATGGTCCACATCCTGGCTGGATTGCGGCGCGGACGGAACGGCGGCTCATGCGCGAAGCTGGATTGATCGTCGGAATAGCTGCCCTGCGCCAGCCCGCTATAAATAGGGGGCGGAGCAAAATCCTCGTTACGATCAAGTGTCGGCGACGGAACCGGATCGGACGCGGGAGGCGTTTCAGCAATCGGCTCAGGCTCAGGCTCCGTGACTGTTTGGGACTCAGGCTCAGGCGGGGGAGGGGGTGGCGCAGGGGGGGGCACTATCGGGGGTTCTACTGGCGCTTCAGCCGGTCTGGCTGCAAGCTGCGGGCCATCCTGGAACCAGCTGTGACGGCATTTGGCGCAGCGGACGGTGCGGCCTTCCACGCCAATCGCGCTGTCGGGGACGACGTAACGGGTCGCGCAGGCGGGGCAAGCAATGATCATGGTTAACCCGTAAAGCATGCCGGGGACGCATCCCACAAGGTGTGAAGCTTGATAGCAGAGCAGCTATACCCTTTTTTCCACATGGATTGACGGCTATAGGCATTTTGTCCGGCCGATCCTTGCGCCGCCAACCGTGGACTGACCCTGCACACATGACTAATGCCGCCGACGGGGAAATCGTTCAGTTTGATAATGTTGGCCTGCGCTATGGCACCGACCGCGAGGTGCTGAGCGATATATCCTTCACCTTGCATCCCGGTAGCTTCTATTTTCTGACCGGCGCGAGCGGCGCGGGCAAGAGCTCGTTGCTGCGGCTGCTGTATCTGGCGCAGCGCCCTTCGCGCGGGATGATCCGCTTGTTCGGGACCGACGCGATTACTCTGCCGCGCGAACGTCTTCCCGGTTTCCGGCGGCGGCTGGGCGTGGTCTTCCAAGACTTCCGGCTGGTCGCGCATCTGTCTGCGTTCGACAATGTCGCGCTGCCATTGCGGGTGGCGGGGGTGGCTGAGCGCGATCTGGCCAAACCGGTTGCCGACATGCTGGAATGGGTCGGTTTGACGGAACGAATGGACGCACGCCCCGCCTCGCTCTCGGGCGGCGAGCAGCAGCGCGTGGCGATCGCCCGCGCCGTGATCGGCCGGCCCGATCTGCTGGTTGCAGACGAGCCAACCGGCAATGTCGATCCCGAAATGGCGCTCAAGCTGCTCAGGCTGTTCGAAGCGCTTAACCGCCTGGGCACAACTGTGGTCGTGGCAACCCATGATGTCCATTTGCTTCAGAAAGTGCCCGATTCCCTGATCATGCGGCTCGACAAGGGCCGGCTCTCCGATCCGACCGGGGCACTACGCTATCCGCCCCGACGGCCAGCGGTGAGGAACTGAGATGGCCGAGCAGCTGCCTGTGGCATCAACCAATTTTTTCGGGCGCGGCTGGCGCAAGATCGGGCGGATGATCTCTGGCGCGGACGAGAACCAGCTGGTCCCCCAGACGCGGCTGTCCGGGCCAATGCCATGGGTGATCGCGATCATGATCGCGCTGACCGTGATCGCGGCTGCTGCAGGACTGGCCTTGCGCAACATCGCCGAGGCTGCGGCAGACGAGCTATCGGGCGGCGTGACGATCCAGATCATCGAAGCATCGCCAGAACTGCGCCAGCGCCAGGCCGAGGACGCGGCTTTCCGGCTGCGCCGAACGCCGGGGGTCTTCGAGGTTCGGCTGGTGAGCCAGGAAGAGGTCAACCGGTTAATCGAGCCGTGGCTCGGAGTGCGCGGAACCGGAGAGGAGGCTGTGCCGGTTCCGGCGCTTATCGATGTGCTGCTTAGCGACAAGGTTGATGGCGAAAAGCTTGGGGCGTTGCGGCGGATCGTTCGCGAGGTGGCGCCTTCGGCGCGGGTCGATGCACAATCGAGCTGGCTGAAGCCGGTGTTTGCGGCAATCGATTCGCTGCAATGGCTGGCAATCACGCTGGTTGCGCTGCTGGGGCTCGCCACTTCGGCGGCGGTCTTGCTGGCCGTGCGCAGCGCGCTTGGCGCCAATCGCGAGACGATCGAGATCGTCCATTTGCTGGGCGGTACGGATGCGCAGGTGGCCCGGGTTTTCCAGCGCTCAACCGGGTTTGATGCGGCGGGCGGCGGGGCGGTTGGCCTGGTCTTGGGGCTCGCAGTGGTGCTGTTCCTGGGGCAGCGCTTTGCGGGGCTGGGCGCAGGGCTGGTCAATGGCGGCGCGCTGGGCCTGATTGACTGGCTGCTGCTGGCACTGGTCCCGGTAGCGGGCGTGATCCTGGCGATTATCACCGCGCGACTGACAGTTATGCGCAGTTTGCGGCGGATGCTCTAAGGATCCTAAATATGATTCGCCGGGCCGCCTCTGTTCTCCTGCTCCTCTGGGCATTCGGCTTCATCTGGTTTGCGGTCGCGATGCCGCGTCCGGCAGGGGCGGGAACGGCGGACGCTGTGGTCGTGCTGACCGGCGGTAATGGCCGGATCGACCGCGGACTGGATGTGCTGCGCAGCGGCCGGGCCAAACGGCTGTTTGTCTCCGGGGTTGATCGCGAGGTGCGCAGCCATGAATTCGCGATCGAATATGGGGTCAGCGCCAGGCAGATGGCGTGCTGTGTTACGCTGGGTTTCGAATCAGTCGATACCCGCTCAAACGCGATGGAAATCGCGCGCTGGGTCTCAACCGAGAAAATCAAGTCGATCCGGCTGGTGACCAACGACTGGCATATGCGCCGCGCCGTTTTCGAACTGTCGGTCACGCTGCCCAAGGCTGTGATCGTGACCGAGGATGCAGTGACCAGCCAGCCCAGTTTCCGGATCCTGTTTCTTGAATACCACAAGTTGCTGGCGCGGATGATTTCGCGGATTTGGGGGGCTTGAGCGTGCCCCCAGTTGGCGACATCCTGCGCAGCCTGGCCTTTTACATCGCGTTCTATATCGGCGGGGCCTATTTCATCGTGGCGGCGCTGCTGCTCTATGCGCTTGGTTCGCACCGCCGGTTTCGTGGAACGGTGGAAAGCTGGTCGAGCTATCATCGCTGGTGCGCCCAAAAGCTGCTGGGCATTACCGTTAGGATTGAAGGAAAAACGCCCGAAGGACCGGTGCTGGTGGCGATCAAGCATGAATCCTTTTTTGAAGCGATTGATGTCCCAACCTTGCTCGATTACCCGGTTGTCTTTGCCAAGGCAGAACTGATGCATATCCCGGTGTGGGGGCGGGTTGCCGATCGCTATGGTCTGATTGAGGTTGAACGCGAGCAGGGGGCCACCGCGCTGCGCCGGATGCTGGGCGCGGCGCGGCAACTGATCGCGGATGGCCGGCCGTTGGTGATCTTCCCCGAGGGCACCCGGATTGCCCACGGTTCGCGCGAACCACTGCAGGCCGGGTTTGCCGCGATGTACAAGCTGCTGCGCCTGCCGGTAGTGCCCGTGGCGGTCAACAGCGGCCCGCTGTACCAGCGGCGCTGGAAGCGGCGCGGCACGATCACCATGCGCTTTGGTGAGCCAATTCCGCCCGGCCTGCCGCGCGAAGAAATCGAGGCACGGGTTATAGCCGCTATCAATGCCCTCAATCCGGCGGAAACGGCGTGAGCGAGGAACCCGAAAAGCGCGGGTTGCTTGATGTGCTTGGTCCGGGTCTGGTGACTGGGGCTGCGGATGATGATCCATCAGGCATCGGCACTTACAGCCAGGTCGGGGCTCAATTTGGGTATGGCATGGCCTGGACCATGCTGTTCGGCTTTCCGCTGCTCGCCTCGATCCAGGCGATCTGCGCGCGGATCGGCGCGACCACCGGGCGCGGGATTGCGCATAATCTGCGTCGCCATTATCCCAAGCCATTGCTGCGCGGTGTGGTGCTGCTGCTGCTGATCGCCAACATCATCAATCTGGGGGCAGACCTTGGCGCGATGGGTGCAGGTCTGGCGCTGCTGATCCCGGGACCGGTGCTGCTTTACACGATCATCTTCGGGGTGGTCAGCATCCTGCTCGAAGTGCTGATCAGCTATGATCGCTATGCCCGGATCCTGAAATGGACCACGCTTTCGCTGTTTTCCTATGTTGCGGTGCTGTTTGTCGCCGATGTCTCGTGGGGTCAGGCGCTGCGCGGAATTCTGATCCCAAGCTTCACGCTCGACAAGGCGCACGCCATGGCGCTGGTCGCAGTGTTCGGGACGACGATCAGCCCTTATCTGTTTTTCTGGCAGGCGGGCCAGGAGGTGGAGGAACAGCACCGCCACCACACCAAGCCGCTGTGCATCGCGCCAAAAGAAGCCGGTCCCGAGCTCACGCGGATCCGCACCGATACGCTGGTCGGGATGGGCTTTTCGCACGTCACCGCGCTCGCGATCGTGGTGGCGACGGGGGCAACGCTACATGCCCACGGCGTGACCGACATCACTTCTGCCGCGCAGACCGCCAATGCCCTGCGGCCGATTGCCGGAGACATGGCCTTTGCGCTGTTCGCGATCGGCCTGATCGGTACGGGTATGCTGGCGGTGCCAGTGCTGGCAGGTTCTGCTGCCTATGCGGTCAGCGAGACGTTCGGCTGGGTCGAAGGACTGAACCGCAAGCCGCTGGAAGCAAAAGCTTTTTACAGCGTGATTGCACTGGCAACTTTGGGCGGTCTGGGGATCAACTTTCTCACGATCGATCCGATGAAGGCGCTGTATTGGTCGGCCGTGGTCAACGGACTGCTGGCCCCACCGCTGATGGTGGTGACCATGCTGATCGCGCGCAACCCCAGGATCATGGGGCGACTGACGATCTCGCCGATGCTGGCCTTCGGCGGCTGGCTGTCCACCGCCGTCATGGCAGCGGTAGCGGTGATTTTTCTGGTGGTGTAACGTCGTCCCCGGCTCGACCGGGGACTGCTGGCCTCATCATTCTGGCCGCGCATCGACGAGGCCAGTGGTCCCGGATCAAGTCCGGGACGACGATCATCCGGTATGGTCGCTGCGGCCGAAATCGGGCCGGGCATCGTCCTGACCTTCATCGATGATCGAGCGGCGGATCGCGCGGGTGCGGGTGAACTGTTCGAACAGTTCGTCCCCGTCGCCAACCCGGATTGCGCGCTGCAACGCGGACAGATCCTCGCTGAAACGCTGGAGCATTTCGAGCACAGCGTCCTTGTTGGACAGGAATACATCGCGCCACATTGTCGGGTCAGAAGCGGCGATCCGGGTGAAATCGCGAAAGCCCCCGGCGGAATATTTGATCACCTCGCCGCGGGTCACTTGCTCAAGATCGGAGGCAGTGCCGACGATGGTATAGGCAATCAGATGGGGCAGATGGCTGGTCACCGCCAGCACCAGATCGTGGTGGCCTGCATCCATCAGTTCGATCTTGGCGCCGAGCGCTTCCCAGAAGGCGGAAAGCCTTGAGACCTGCCCCGGATCAGCCCCTTCGGGCGGGGTAATGATGCACCAACGGCTATCGAACAGGCTGGCAAAACCCGCATCAGGCCCGCTCCGCTCGGTCCCGGCAACCGGATGGGCCGGGATCACCAGTCGACCGGGCAGTTCAGCTTCAAGCGTGCGGGCGACCGATTGCTTCGACGAGCCGACATCGCTGATCACAACGCCCTTTGCCAGCGCCGGTGCGATCTGCGCTGCCGCTGCACCCATCGCGCCAACCGGCACACACAGGATCACCAGATCGGCATCGCGCACGGCTTCGGCGGCGCTGTCGCAGACCTTGCCGACAAGGCCGAGTTCGCCGGCGCGGACACGGGTGGCGGGGTCCGAATCATAGCCAGAGGTGGTGGCACCCGGAAGACGCTCGGCCACGGCGAGGCCGATCGAGCCGCCCAGCAGGCCAAGCCCGATGATGGCGATCCGCTCAAAGCTCATTGGGCAAAGTTCATTGGGCAAAGCTCATCGCAGTTCCTCGGTCATCTCGCGCAAGCCCCGCGCGACTGCGTCCATTTGATCACCCGTGCCGATGGTGATCCGCAGTGCATTGTGCAGACCTTGCCCCGGCAGCCAGCGAACCGCAGTGCCGCGCGCTGCCAACCCATTCAGCGCGGCTTCGGCGGTGAGTTTGCCCTCGAACAGCACGAGCACGAAATTGGCCTCGCTGGGCACCATCCGCAAACCGTGGTTGCCCATCGCCGCGATCGCTTTGGCAAATTGCCCGCGCGCTGCGGCATTGTGCAACCGTGAATGCTCAACGAACTTCTGATCGCCCAGCGCGGCCAGGGCAGTCGCCTGGGCTGAATTGCTGACGTTGAAGGCTCCGCGAATCCGGTTGAGCACCTCGATCAACTCCACCGCCCCGGTACCCCAGCCAACCCGCTCCCCGGCTAGGCCGTAAGCCTTGGAGAACGTGCGGGTGACCAGCACATTGGCATGGCGCGCGGCGAGATCGAGCGAGCCATCATCGTGCGGCGGCGCGACATATTCGGCATAGGCCTGATCGAGCACCAACAACACATCGTCCGGTAGTCCGGCATGGAGCCGGGCCACTTCCGCGCGGGCCAGATAGGTGCCGGTCGGGTTGTTGGGATTGGCCAGCAGGACCACGCGGGTGCGCGGGCTCACTGCGGCCAGCAGCGCATTGACATCATTGCCATAGTCCCGCGCCGCAGCCTCAACCGGCTCGGCCCCGCAGCGCCGCGCCACAATATCGTAAAGCGAAAAACTATATTGCGAAAACAGCACTTCATCGCCGGGTCCGGCATAAGCACTCGCCGCCAGATAAAGTAGCTCGCCCGAGCCTGAGCCCATGATGATCCGCGCCGGATCGATCGCATGAAGCGCACCGATCGCCTCGCGCAACACGGTGCTGTCGCCATCGGGATAGAGCGAGGGCTGCACCGCCCCGGCCCGCGCCGCCAGCGCCACAGGGCTGGAACCAAGCGGGTTTTCGTTGGCGGAAAGCTTGACCAGCGACTGCCCGTCAGCGCCCGCCGACTTGCCGGGAACATAGGCATGGATCGCTTTGATCCAGGGTTTGGGAGTTGGTGCGTCAGCCATTGCGCGGTGCGCATAGCGAAGGCGGCCCACGATGAACAGAAATTCTTCCTATGAGTAGAAGGAAGAAATGGTTCACGCAGAGGCGCAGAGACGCAGAGACGCAGAGGAGTGGCACTGGGGGCGAAGCCCTTTTCCATGGCGACGGTGCAGCCAGAGGCAAGCTGGGCATTTCATGAAACGCCTGCGGCGCGAGCAACTCCTCTGCGTCTCTGCGTGAACCCATCTTTATCCTGAGCGCCTGCAAGGCAGCCGAAGGGCTCGCAATGACGAGTCAAAGGATGGGCCATTGGTATCACGGCGAGCCACGCGCAGACTCAGGCAATTGACAGCACTGCCGCCCTCCCCCAATCCGCCAGCACCATGGCTTCTACTGCACAATCCCTTTCCAACCAGGTGCTGGACCTTGCCACCCCCCTGCCGCTGGATGGCGGGCAGAGCCTGGACGGCGTGCGGATCGCCTATGAGACTTGCGGCACGCTCAACCCCGATAAGTCCAATGCGATCCTGATCTGCCATGCGCTGACCG
The DNA here is from genome assembly GCA_031372185.1 of Novosphingobium sp. Classification (GTDB taxonomy): domain Bacteria; phylum Pseudomonadota; class Alphaproteobacteria; order Sphingomonadales; family Sphingomonadaceae; genus Novosphingobium. The sequence goes on along the minus strand of JANMKT010000036.1, from coordinate 35,157 downwards.
GCGATCAATATGTCGCCAGCTCGCATCCGATTACCGGCAAACCGGGCTGGTGGGCGCGGATGGTCGGGCCGGGCAAGCCGATTGATACGGGCCGGTTCTATGTGATCTGCGCCAATGTGCTGGGCAGTTGCATGGGCTCGACCGGTCCGGCCAGCGCGGCGGCTGACGGCCAGCCTTATGGGATGCGCTTTCCGGTGATCACGATCCGCGACATGGTGCGTGCGCAGATTGCGCTGCTCGATACGCTGGGGATTGCGCAGCTTCATGCGGTGGTCGGCGGTTCGATGGGCGGGATGCAGGCGCTGAGCCTGGCCGCCAACTTCCCGGACCGCGCCGCCGCCGCGCTGGCGATTGCCAGCACCGCGCGTCATTCGGCGCAGAATATCGCCTTCCACGAGGTTGGGCGGCAGGCGATCATGGCCGATCCCAAGTGGCAAGGCGGCGATTATTACGCCAGCGGCACAAGCCCGGATGCCGGCCTCGCGGTGGCGCGGATGGCGGCGCATATCACATACCTCTCCGAAGAGGGGATGCACGAAAAGTTCGGGCGGCGTCTGCAGGATCGTTCGGCCAAAACCTTTGGCTTCGATGCCGATTTTCAGGTGGAAAGCTATCTGCGCCATCAGGGACTGAGCTTTACCGACCGGTTCGATGCGAACAGCTATCTTTATATCACACGGGCGATGGATTATTTCGACCTTGCCGAAGAACATGGCGGGCGTCTGGCCGATGCCTTTGCCAAAACCACCGCGCGGGTCTGCCTGGTCAGCTTCGATACCGACTGGCTGTATCCCACCGCAGAATCGCGCGGCATCGCCCATGCTCTGAACGCTGCGGGCGCGCCGGTCAGCTTTGTCGAGCTGTCCGCGCCCTATGGCCATGACAGCTTCCTGCTCGACGTGCCCGCACTGGACCGGGTCGTGGAAGGGTTTCTGGGGGCATGAGCAACCTTCGTCCCGATCTGGCGGTAATCGCCGCGAATGTCGCACCGGGTGCCCGGGTGCTGGATGTCGGCTGCGGCGATGGCGCGCTGATGGCGGCTTTGCGGGATGGCAAGCAGGCTGATGCACGGGGGATGGAGCTTGATCCGCACAATGTGGCGATGTGCGTCGCGCGCGGGCTGTCGGTGATCCAGGGCGATGCCGATGTCGACCTGTCGTTCTATCCGGATGCCTCGTTCGATTATGCGATCCTGAGCCAGACCTTGCAAACCACCAAACGGCCCGATCTGGTGCTGGACGAGCTGCTGCGGATCGGTCGCCGCGCGTTCGTCAGCTTTCCCAATTTCGCCCATTGGCGGGTGCGCCTGTCGCTGCTGTGGGGCGGGCGGATGCCGGTGACGCGGCTGCTGCCGGTGGCCTGGTATGAGACGCCCAATATCCACCATGTCACGATCGACGATTTTCGTTCGCTGCTGGATACCAGAGGGGTGAAGGTCGAAGAGGCGTGGTTCCTTACCGGGGATAAGCGGATAAGTGCGGCTGCGGCCAACTTCCGCGCAGAACATGCGGTGTTCCTGCTGTCGAGATGACCGTCATGCCGGATCAAGTCCGGGACGACGCATCATTTACCGCAATCACCGAATCATCGCGGGCCAGTGCCCACAGGCTAAGCCCGGCTGCCTGGGCGCGTTCTACTGCCAATGAGGTTGGCAGCGATACGGTCACCAGCGTGGTCGCCCCGCCGCGCGCCGCTTTCTCGACAATCTCATAGCTGCACCGCGCAGTTGAAAGGACGAACCCCGGCGTGAGAGGGCGTCCGGCGCGGGCCATCGCACCGATCAACTTGTCCATCGCATTGTGGCGGCCGACATCCTCACGCAAGCAGCCGATCGCGCCAGAGGCTGCAACCCAGGCTGCAGCGTGAGACGCGCCGGTCCGGCGGGCGAGCGGTTGCTGGCTGTGCAATGCGGCCAGCGCGGCGAAAATGACCTGAGGGTCGATCGCGTCATGCGCGGCAATCGGGGGCAGGGGGCGGGCCACTTCGGCCAGGTTTTCGATCCCGCACAGCCCGCAGCTTGATTCGGCCACACGGGTGCGCACCCGCTCGGTCAGGCGCTCGATCCCCAGTCCCGAAATCGTCGCGCGGACGATCCAGCCTTGCTCGACTTCGGCAATCGCGATCTCGGAAATATCCGCTGCGGTGGTCGCCAGCCCTTCGGCCAGTGCAAAGCCGATCGCAAAATCCTCCAGCTCGGCTGGGGTTGCCATCATTACCGCATAGGACAGTCCGTTGAATTCCAGCGCCACCGGGGCTTCGGGCACCCATTCGCGCATGGTGGCGCGGTGGGTGCCCTTGACCAGATATTCAATCGGGGTTGACGTCACTGGAGCAAGATTACGCGGGCATACGGTGCAGCGCGCAAAGCTTGTTGCCATCGGGATCGCGCAGATAGGCCAGATACAGGCTGCCCATGCCGCCGGTGCGCACGCCCGGTGCATCCTCGATTGCCGTGCCGCCAGCGGCAACGCCGGCCGCGTGCCAGGCATCGGCCTGCGCCGGACCGTCCATCGCGAAGCCGATCGTGCAGCCATTGCCGCCAGTCGCCGGATTGCCATCAATCGGCGGGGTTACCAGAAAGATGCCGTCATTGTGCATGTAGATCAGGCGGCCCTTGTCATCCTGGATGCCGGCTTTGCCGCCGATCGCGGAGAAGGTCGCATCATAGAACTTTTTCGAGCGGGCGATGTCATTGCTGCCCACCATATTGTGACTATACACGGCTTTCTCCTGATTCTGTTGCGAACCGCCGCTTGCTAGCGCGCTGGCGGCCTAGGTCAATTGTTCTGGTTTCGGCTAGCTGAGGTTCATCACCCTATCCTATAGCGATGCCATGCTAAACCGTTTTGCCGTGCTCGCCCTCGTTTTTGCCGCGCCATTGGTCGCGCAAGATCTCACCTTACCGCTCCCCGCGATGAATTTGAACCAGCAGACCAGTCTGCGCTGCTCTGCCGCATTTGCCATGGTCGCAGCGGGTCAGGCCAAGGGGGAGGCAGATTCGCTCGCTTTCCCCGCACTGGGTCAGCGGGGCCGTGAGTATTTCGTGCGAAGCGCGGCGCAGATCATGGATGAAACTGGCGCCACCCGTGCGCAGCTTCAGGCGCTGATGCTGCGCGAGGCAACTGCGATCCGGCAGGCGGGGCCAAAATCGCTCTCCGGGTTGATGCCGCCGTGCCTGTCGCTGCTGGATAGCGCAGTGCCGCAAGCCGCTCGTCCGGCGCAGTAGCGCCTTCATCGGGCATGCCGCAGCAACACCAATTCCCATTCAGCCGCGCGAAAGCGGGGCAGGCCTAATCCACCTTTCGCCCGAATCAGCGGGCGGGAGTTGCTGGTGATGCTTGTTCGCGTTGCAGTTGTTGGTGCGGTACTGGCTGCCGCTGCGGTCTCATCGGTTCCGGCGTTGGCCCGCGAGGCAAATGATCGACCGATGGCTGAGACGCTGGCCAATCCACGGACCCAGCAGGCAATGGCTGGCGCTATGGCAGCCATGACCGAAGCCATGCTCGACCTGAAAATTGGCCCGATGGCCAAGGCGCTGGAAGGAATGGGCGGCGATGCGGATGATCGCAGGCCGGCTCGGCACATTGATCGCAACGCGACACTGGGTGATCTGGCCGGCCCGGAAGCACGCCGGATGCCCCGCGAAGTGGCGCGCAAGATGCCGCAGATGATGGGCGCGATGGCCGGGATGGCTGGCGCCATGCAAGCCATGCTGCCCCAGCTTGAAGCAATGGGCGCGAAGATGAAGGATGCGATGGGCGAACCTGATGGCGCTGCCGATGGCGATTACCGCGATGAGCCGCCCGCCGGCGAAGCCAGCGAAGAATGATATTCGTCGCCAGATTGTAACAATTGATCCCCAGTCACGTTGAGCATTCTGCAAGATCGTGGCGATAGGCTCCGCCATGCCGATGCAGTATGATCGGGGAACCATGGCGCGCGATGATCTTCAAATTGATAGCATGTCTTCGGACGAGCGCTATTTCAACCGTGAGTTGAGCTGGCTGCAATTCAACCGCCGCGTTCTGGCCGAAGCAGAAAATCCAGCGCATCCGCTGCTTGAGCGGCTGCGCTTTCTGGCGATCTCGGGCAACAATCTGGATGAGTTTTTCATGGTCCGGGTGGCAGGCCTGCGCGGCCAGCAATTGCGCCGGATCGAAGACCGTTCGCTCGACGGGCTGACTCCGGGCCAGGCGCTTGAAGTGATTGGCCGGCACACTGCCGACTTGATGGCCGACCAGCAGGCGCTGTGGCGCACCTTGCGCGCCGCGCTGGCGGACAAGGGTGTGGTCGTATGCGCTACCGGGCAGATCCCGCCTGCAGCGCAGCCAGCGCTTGACCGTTTTTTTGCCGAGCAGCTGTTCCCGATTCTGACCCCGCAAGCGCTCGATCCGGCGCACCCTTTTCCTTTCATTCCCAACCTGGGCCTCAGCCTGCTGTTCGATTTGCGCCGCAGCGACACAGGCGAGCAGGTTCGCGAACTGATCATGCTTCCGGCCACCATGCCGCGCTTTTTTGAGCTGCCCAGAGGGGGTTTCGTGGCAATGGAAACGGTCTTGCGCCACTTCGCGGCCCGGATCTTCCCGGATTTCACCATTGTCGGCTCCGCCGCCTTCCGGGTGATCCGCGATAGCGATATCGAAATCTCCGAGGAGGCCGAAGACCTCGTCCGCTATTTTCGCAGCGCGATCCTGCGCCGCCGCCGTGGCCGGGTGATCCGGATCGAAACCGAGCACGATGTCCTGCCCGATCTTGCCGCGACCATTTCCGAGGCGCTGGGCGGGGAGGCGCTGACGTTCAGCGATGTAGACGGATTTCTTGGTCTTTCCGATCTGGCCGAGCTGGTTGAGAGTGATCGGCCGGCGCTCAAATTCCCGCCCTATACACCGCGCTTCCCCGAACGGATCCGCGAGCATGATGGCGATTGCTTTGCCGCGATCCGCCAAAAGGACATTGTGGTCCACCATCCCTATGAGGCGTTCGACGTGGTCCTGGCCTTCTTGCGCCAGGCCGCCGAAGACCCTGATGTGCTGGCAATCAAGCAGACGCTGTACCGCGCGGGCAAGCAGGACGCCGTGATCCGCGCGCTGTGCGATGCGGCTGAAGCGGGCAAATCGGTGACCGCCGTGGTCGAGCTTAAGGCCCGGTTCGATGAAGAGCAGAACCTCAAATGGGCTGCCCAGCTGGAACGGGCCGGAGTGCAGGTGGTCTATGGCTTCATCGAATTGAAGACCCATGCCAAGATCAGCCTGATCGTCCGCCGCGAAAGCCAGGGTAAAGGCAGGGGCCAGGTGACCCGCAGCTATTGCCACTTCGGTACCGGGAACTACCATCCGCAGACTGCGCGAACCTATACCGACCTCAGCTTTTTTACTGCCGATCCGGCTCTGTGTGAGGACGCGGCAGCGGTGTTCAATTATCTGACCGGCTATCTCACCCCCCGGCTCAATCAGTTGACGATCAGCCCGAATGATTTGCGCGACCGGTTGTTCGAACTGATTGATTGCGAAGCTGCAGCGGCCAGAATCGGCGCGCCCAGTGGCATCTGGGCCAAGCTGAATTCGCTGTCTGATCGCAAAGTGATCGACCGGCTGTACGAAGCCAGCGCGGCCGGCGTGCCGATCACACTGGTGGTGCGCGGCGTTTGCTGCTTGCGACCGGGCGTGATCGGCCTGTCAGAAAACATCACGGTCAAATCGATCATTGGCCGCTTTCTGGAACACAGCCGGGTCTGGGCGTTTGCCAATGGTTCGGCACTGCCCAGCGGCCGGGCCAAGGTGTTCCTCTCATCGGCGGACTGGATGACCCGCAATTTCGATCGCCGGGTTGAATTCGCCCTGCCAATCACCAACCCCACGGTCCACGATCAGGTGCTCGATCAGGTGATGGTCGCCAACCTTAAGGACACTGCGCGCAGCTGGCTGTTGCAGCCCGATGGCAGCTATGCCCGCGCCGAGGATCAATGTGGCGGGTTTGATTGCCACGAATATTTTATGCACAACCCATCCCTGTCAGGACGGGGCGCTGCTTCGGGTGAAGCTGGCGCTGTGCCGCGATTGTTCCTAGAACCGCGCGGGTGAACGCTGCATCTCGCCATGCAATTGTTGATATTGGCTCAAACTCGATCCGGCTGGTCGTGTTCGGCGGGTCGCTGCGCGCGCCCGTTGTCCTGTTCAACGAAAAACTGATGGCTGGCCTTGGCCGGGGCGTCATCGATGAAGGTCGGCTCGATCCGGACAGTGTCGTGCAGGCCCTCGCCGGGCTTGCCCGTTTTTCCGCCATGATCCATCTGATGCAGCCGCTGCCGGTGCGCGTGGTTGCCACAGCGGCAGTGCGCGAGGCAGCCGATGGCAAGAAATTCCTCGCGGCGGTTCGCAAGCTTGGCCTGCCTGCGGAAATCCTCAGCGGCGAGGATGAGGCGGTTGCGGCAGGCTATGGCGTGATCTCGGCGCTGCCCGATGCCGATGGGCTGGTCGCCGATATGGGCGGGGGCAGCCTTGAACTTGTCCGTGTGGCCAATCGCGAAGTGCATGAGCACACTTCGCTGCCACTTGGTGCCCTGCGGGTCGCCAGCATCCGGGCCACTGGAACTGGCAGGCTGCGCAAGTTGGTGCGCGCCAAGCTGGCCGAGCTGGACTGGATCGGCGCAGTTGCAGGCAAGCCGCTCTATCTGGTCGGCGGGGCCTGGCGCACTTTGGCGCGAGTCCACATGAAGATCTTCGGCTGGCCATTGCCGGTGCTGGGCAATTATACTTTCCCTGCTGCCGATGCCCCCGAGCTCAAGGCAGCGGTCCGGGCAATGGGTACCGCGCAGCTGGCAGCAATCCGCGGCGTCAAACTGGCGCGCGCGGTGCAGCTTGATGATGCCGCCGCCTTGCTGGCGGCCTTGGTGGCCGAGGCGGGGTCGAGCCAGGTGGTGATTTCTTCATTCGGCTTGCGCGAAGGGCTGCTGTTCCAGGCGCTCGATCCCGCAACCCGCCAGCTCGATCCCTTGATTGAGGGCGTGTGCCACACGGTCGAGGGCCAGTTGCAGGTGCCCGGCTATTCCGAGTCGCTGCTGCGCTGGTGCGATGCCATTTTCCCGCTCGAGGCCCCGCATACGCGCCGCTTGCGCCACGCCGCTTGCCTGTTGTTCGGGACTGGCTGGGCATCAAGCCCGGACTTTCGGGCGCTGGAGGGCGAGGAACTGGCGCTCCACGGCAACTGGGTTGGGGTCGATGGAGCGGCGCGGGCAGAGATGGCGATGGCGCTCCATGTGGCATTGGGCGGAAACCCCGATGCCCCGCCCGCGATTCTGGGCCAGCTGGCCAGCGCCGGAGATCTGAGCCGCGCACAGGGCTGGGGCCTGGCCATGCGGCTGGCCCAGCGGCTCAGCGGCGGCTCTCCGGGCGTGCTCGCCGCTCTGACGCTTTCGATCGCCCCTGATGGCGCGGTGGTGCTGGGAGTTCCGCGCAATGTCGCTGGGCTGGTCGATGCCGCAGTCGAGCACCGCCTGACTCGCCTGGCGCTGTCGCTGGGGCGCGAGGCCCGGATCGAGAGCCTTGGCGATGTGGCTTATGCACTGGAAAATACGGCGGGTTGAGGTGGACGGGGCGCACCGGCTTGGGCATTAGTCCGCTGATATGTGGCAACTCTACCAATTTCCCCTATGCCCGTTCAGCCGCAAGGTCCGTCTGCTTTTGAGCGAGAAGGGCATCGGCTATGAGTTATTACGCGAGAACCCGTGGGAAGGGCGCGATGAATTCCTCAATCTGAACCCTGCCGGACGCACCCCGGTGCTGCACGATCCGGTCAAGGCGATGACCCTGGTCGATAGCCGGGCGATCTGCGAATATTTCGAGGAAACGGTCGACAAGAACCCGATGATCAATGGCACCGCCGCCAACCGCGCCGAGATCCGCCGGCTGGTCGCGCTGTTCGATGAGAATTTCTTCGGCGATGTCACCGGGCCACTGCTGCATGAGCGGATGAAAAAACGGCTGGTCATGCGTCAGTCGCCCGATTCAGGTTCCTTGCGTAAGGCGATGAAGCTGGCGCATGAGCATCTCTATTACATCGATTACCTGATCGATCACCGCCCCTGGCTGGCCGGCGCGACAATGAGCCTGGCTGACCTTGCCGCCGCTGCGCAGATCTCGGTCGCGGACTATCTTGGCGGGATCGACTGGTCGAGCCATGAACAGGCGCGCGGCTGGTATTCAGTGTTCAAGAGCCGCCCCAGCTTTCGGCCATTGCTGTCCGAGCGGATGGAAGTGATCCAGCCACCCAGCCACTATGCGGATGTGAACGCCTGACCTCGTCATCCCCGGCTTGACCGGGGACCGCTGGCCTCATCGATGCGAGGACGGAATGATGAGGCCAGCGATCCCGGGTCAGGCCCGGGATGACGCTTTGGCCTTGCTGCCAAACCGCCCGTGCTTGCGGTATCGCACCATCCAGCGGGTCAGGAACAGCTCCAGCGGGCGGGGGGTGATACCCAGCGCTTTTAGCCCCGGCAGCTTGCCCGAGGCGGTGTTGCCGGCTTTCAGCAGCAACCACTGGTCAGTGCTGAGCGGTGCGCCGGGGAGCCAGCCGGTTGCAAGCGCAAAGCCGCCCGAAACGAAGTCTGGCAGCGGCACAAACAGCGGCGCGCGCCCCTGCGCCGCAGCGACCCGCTGGTTGAGATCGAGCATGGAGATCGCCTCTGGCCCGGCAATCTCATAGGTCTTGCCGCCATGCCTCGCCGGGTCGGCCAAGGCATTGGCGGCAGCGCCTGCGGCATCGTCGACCATGAGCGGCTGGAGCCTTGCATGAGGACCGAACACCGGCAGCACCGGCAGCGCCGCGATCAGTCCGGCGAACATGTTGATGAACTTGTCGTCCGGGCCAAACAGCACCGAGGGGCGCAGGATGGTTGCCGCGGGGAAGGCGGCCAGCACCGCCGCTTCGCCCGCCGCTTTGGTCTGCGCATAAGCCGTGGGCGACGCCGCATCGGCCCCGAGCGCAGAGATATGGACGAAGGCAGCTGTGCCCGCCGCTTTGGCCGCTGCGGCAATCCGCCCGGCGCCTTTGCCCTGGACTGCATCAAGATTGCCTGCAAAGGCGCCGACCAAATTGACCACCGCGTCTGCCCCGGCGAGGGCCTGACTCACGCTGGCAGGATCGGTTATGTCGCAGCGCACGAACTGCACCTGACCCAGATTACCGAGTGGCTTGAGGTGAAAGGCCCGTTCCGGGTGGCGACTGGCGATCCGCAGCCGGCTGCCGCGTGAGAGCAGCTCCTGCGCCAGATGCGCGCCAAAAAAGCCGCTACCGCCCAGTAGCACGATCAGCTTGCCGCGCAATTTGTCATCGCCACTTGCGCTCGCCATCGTGAAAACCTTGTCCTGAAAGATGGAACGGATCGAATGACCCCTGCCGATTGCTCATGCCACAGCCGCGCGCGCCGACGCAACCGGAGATGGGGCAGGATTCGCCAATATTTCGCGCGAGCAGCTGGCCGGGCACCGCTACAGGTGTTGCCCTTACGCTACGGTTTCCGAGAGTTCTAACCGTTCGCTTAAAACCTGTTGTCAAGCAGGGCATACGGTGTTCTATTCCGATGTGAAACCATCCAAAAATGGGCTGGGTCAATTAGGAGAGTATTCTGATGAGGGGCAAGCTTACCCTGCTCGCAAGCGTTTGCGCTGGCGCAATCGCATTCCCGGCTTTCGCGCAAACTGCTGCGGATACTTCGGTGGCTGACGAAAACACCATCATCGTTACCGCGCAGCGTACTTCGGAACGGCTCCAGGATGTGCCGATCGCGGTTAGCGCTTTTTCGGCTGAAACGCTGGAGCGGCAGCAGATCAAGAACACCAGCGATCTTCAGCTGACCCTGCCCAACGTCACCTTCACCAAGACCAACTTCACCTCGTCCAGCTTCACCATCCGCGGGATCGGCGATCTATGCGTGGGGGTCACCTGCGACAGCGCGACCGCGATTCACATGAATGACGCGCCGCTGTTCGGCACGCGCCTGTTCGAAGGTGAGTTCTACGATCTGGCCCAGATCGAAGTGCTGCGCGGACCGCAGGGCACGCTGTTCGGCAAGAACGCCACTTCGGGCGTGGTCAACATCCGCACTGCGCGTCCTGACCTCACCGGGTTCGGCGCTTCGGCTGAAGTCGAATATGGCAACTACAACAGCGTCAAGGTCAAGGGCATGATCAATGCCCCGATCGGCGAGACGATTGGCGTGCGCCTGGCCGGCTTCTACTTGAACCGCGATGGCTATACCAAGAACCTGTTTGACAACAGCCGGATCGATGATCGCGACATGTTCGGCCTGCGCGGCTCGCTCCGCTTTGAACCAAGCCCGTCGACCACGATCGATCTGAGCGCGCAGTATTTCCATGAACGGGATAGCCGGATGCGCAACCAGAAGCAGCTGTGCCAGCGCGATCCAACCGGGGTGATGGGGTGCTTGAATGCCCGCCGCGATTACGCCACCACCAACGGCAACTCGACCCTGGCCACGATCTTTGCCTCGCAGGAATTCTTCCGGATTCAGGGTCTGCCGGCCGGACAGGGACCAGGGGTTCCCAATTTTTCGATCGGCAGCCTCTATGGGCCTGATTCCTTTGCGGGTGTCGTCAACCCGGCCGATCCGCGCGTAGTCAATACAGCCTATACGCCAACCTATTTCACCCAGGAATGGATCATCCAGGGCAAGCTTGAGCAAGACCTCGGCAGTGGCCTCAGCCTCAAGCTGCAAGGCAATTATCAGGACGTGAGGCTCGATTCCACGCAGGATTACAACAATGCGATCCAAAACCGCTCGCAGATGGCGGGCGGGCTGACCGCGTTACAGAATGCGTCGGATGGTCTGTACGGCCCGGGTCTGCAGGCCTATCTGCGCCCGATCGCCCAGGCGCTGATCCCCAACGGGCCAAACGGCGTGCTGTGCACTTCGGCTCCCGATACCACGGGCATGGGTGTCTTTGGCGGTAACAAAGTTTGCTCCAACAGCCCGCTCGCCTTTGACCGTTCAGTCCAGAATCAGACCAGCTGGACCGGAGAAGCCATTCTCTCGTCCAAGTGGGACGGTCCGTTCAACATCCTCGTCGGCGGGATCTATGGCAAATTCCATCTCACCGAGAACAGCTATTACGTTGATGCATTCGGGCTGGATTACGCGGCCGGTGTGCTGGGTGCCTTCACTGCGCTGGGCTACAAAAACCCTGCTACGGGGATCCCTGCTCCGATCCCACTGACGTCTGCCACTTCTTCGTATTTCCTGGCGACGCCTTATTATCGGAACAATTCCGACGATCTGAGGATCACCACCTATGGTATCTTCGGTGAGGCTTACTACGAGTTCAATGACAAGTTGAAGCTGACGCTAGGTGTGCGTTACAACAATGACAGAAAGAACATTAAGGCCCGCACGACGCTGTTCAGCTTCCTGGCTCCAACCGGCGGAACCGATGCCTTCACCTCGCCCTTCTTCGGTGTTTATGACGCTGATCCGGGAATTGTCGGGAACCAGCCATTCGCGATCCGTGACAAGAAGTTCAGCGCATGGACTGGCCGTGCGGTGCTGGATTATAAAATCTCCGACGACAATCTGCTCTATGTGTCTTATTCACGCGGTTACAAATCTGGCGGCATCAATCCGCCGCTCTCGATTGGAACCAACGTTCCGGAGAGTTTCCTGCCTGAATATGTCAATGCATTTGAAATTGGCTCGAAAAACCAGATCGGCAAACTTCAGCTGAATCTGACTGGGTTCTACTACAAGTACAAGGATCTCCAGCTGTCGCGTATTGTTAACCGGACTTCGGTCAACGATAATGTCAGCGCCAACATCTATGGTCTTGAAGCTGAAGCGGTGTTCCGTCCGACCCGCGAGCTGTCGTTGAATATCAACGCAAGTTACCTCCACACTTCGGTGTCGGAAGACAAGCTGCTGTCCAACTCGCGTGATTTCGGTGCAGGCCGTGCTGATGCGGTGATCATCAAGGATATCACCAATGCTGCCAACTGCGCGGTTGGATCCAACACTTCGGGCAATACGGCAGGCGTGAACGGCTTCGTCAACTTCGTGAATGGCGCAATCAATGCCGGTATTGTGGATCCGCTTTATACTGGCTCCACCTTGGCTGGTGGTGGGACCGTCGGGCATTTCAGTCAGTATCTGGTGAGCCCGGGTGCTGGATTGCAAAATACCACTTCGTTCGGTGCCAATAGCGGCCTCGCCTCGACGGGTGCGTTCAGCATATGCTCGGTCTTGCAGAAATACGCTGCAGCGGCGGGTGCGCTGTTCGATCCTGCCGGTATTTCCGTCTTCCTTTCGGGTATCCCAACCAATATCAAGGGCAACAAGCTGCCGGGCGCTCCGGACTACAAGCTGTCGGCCGGGGTGCAGTATGCCGCTCCGATCGGTGATCTGACCCTGACCCCGCGGGTTGACGTGGCCTATACCGGCAAGACTACCGGTAATATCTTCAACGGGCCGGTCAACGAAATTGCCGCGTTCACTCAGGTCAATGCCCAGATCCAGCTCGAAGGGCCGGATCGCAAGTGGTTCCTCCGCGCGTTTATCCAGAACGTGTTCGACAAGAATTCGATTACCGGTCTCTACGTCACCGATCAGTCATCGGGTAACTACACCAATATCTTCACCCTCGAACCACGCCGCTTCGGCCTGGCCGCAGGGATCAAGTTCTAAGCTGGCTTGATTTGAACTGGCAAAGGGCCTCGGGCGAAAGCCCGGGGCTCTTTTGCTTGTGCCGATTTGGCGCACGGTCTGCCGCTCTGCCGATTGACAGAGGCCGGGCAAGATCGGACAGCGCGGGCTTGCAAAGGATGCAGCGGCGTGATCGCACCGGACAAGCAAGCTTCTGGCAAGACCGACTGGCAAGCACGCCTTGGCTGGCTGGCTCATGCCTGCGCCCGGGCCGATAGTGCCGGAGCCGCAGAGCTGCTGCGCAGCGCTTGGCGTCTGCTGGATGACCCGTCGGCTGAGTGGCGCGGAACAATCGGTCTGACGCTGGACGAGCCGGGCTTTGAGGCGATGCTGGGCGCTGGCGCAGAAGATGCCGCCGCGCTGGCCTTGCTGCGCGGCTGGGCCGGTTTCATGCTGTCGCACGGGCCGGGTGGTGGTTACATGGCCACAGTGATAATCGAAGGGCGGAGCGGCGAGGTAACTGCCGATGGGGCCAGCGCTGCACTCGCCCTGCTTGGCGCGCTCGCGGCGGCATTATCGGGCAATGAGCTGGCGCATGAAGGCGGCTCGATGGGCGCGTCCGCAAAGCTGCCGGAACACCGCGATCGCAGCCTCCGCCTCAACTGACAGCGCGGGAATTGCCCCAGCCGGGAACGGGACGGTGGCTGGGGCAATCTGCTACTGGGCTGCTAGTTGGGTATCGTTCCTTCCAGGATTTTTCAGCGCATCGTCTGCGCAAAACCTTCCTAGGCGATCATGGTTAGGGCCGGGTGCGATCAGGCCTAGGGGTAAACCCGTGGACCAGCCAGCCCAGCAGGGCGGCAAGGAAGGGCGGGGTCTATCGCATATGACCCAAATCTAACTTTCTCGTCACCCTGAAACGAGTTCAGGGTGACGAATGAGGGGTGATATTTCACATGCGATAGCCTTGCCCCAAAGGGGGATGGGTCAAATGACCCGATATAAAACGAAAAAACTCAACTGACCACAGAAGCCTCGATCGCGATCCGGATCGCTTCGGAGGTGTGGTTTGCGCCCATCTTGGTGAGCATATTGGCGCGGTGGATTTCGACTGTGCGCGGGCTGATTTCCAGCCGCTGACCGATCAGGCGATTGGACAGGCCATCGGCGACGCCTGCCAGCACTTCACGCTCGCGCCGGGTCAGCTTGCGGACCCGGCTGCGTGCCATCGCTTCGCGCAGACGCAAGCTGCCGAGCGATCCGGCGCTTTCTTCGGCCACGATCAAAGCTTGCCGCACCTCGCTTATCCCGAACGGCCAGGACAGGTAGTCAATCGCCCCATCGAGCACCGCTTTGACCACCTGGCCGGTTTCCGGTGCGACGGCGAAGGCGACCAGCGGCAGCCATTTGCCGATTTCAGTCATGTGTTCGAGCAGGGCGGCAACAATTTGGCCATCGTCATGCACGAAGATCACCCCGTCGCGCGGCCAGCTGCGGATAATCTCGCTCAGGTCCTCAAACGGTTCGACGTGGATCGGGGTGTCGGCCAGGCAATGCGAAATTGCGGCGCGGCGGCGAAAGTCGCTATCGATCAAGATCAGATTGCTGCGTGTCATCATGCAAATAACCTTAACGATATTTGCCTAGGGGTTAAGCCTGAGTTGCGTCCATTATCGCATATTATTCCCTCCAAAATCGATATATCCAGTTTGAATGATGTAAATAGATTGAACAAGTATTTATACTTAACTGCAATAGTGAGATTCATATTTCAATATTACTGTGGAATATGATCAACGTACACCACGTAACATTTCCCGCGAAATTTCTATGAAGTCCTGCCGGATCATTCCAATCGTCTGCTGATCGAACACAAGCACGCTGTCGAGCACCGCTTTGCGCGCTGCTTCAAACATCTGGAGCAGGGCAGGGGCAATCCCGTCGGTTCCGCTTATCCCAAGCCGCAGGGCGGTAAGCGCGGCCAGCGCGCGGGTCAGCGATTGGCTTTTGAGGCGGTTATCGCCCCGCTCCGCCGCGAACAGCGCGCTGCCCAAGGATCCGATCAGCTGTTCGTAGCACAGCAAAGTCAGTTGCGCTGGATCGGCCCCGGCCACGCGGGCATCGAAATCGACCCGGCGATACGCTTCAAGCGGGTTGGTCAGTGACAACATATCAATTGCCCGACGAATTCCACGCAGCGATCTGGTTTTGCAGGAACGACAGCGTGGATCTGGAAGCGCCGACCCGGCTTTCCGAGGTGGCAAAGCGCGAAGTCAGCTGGGCGCGCAGCTTTTCCTGCGCTTCGGCCAGTTTCGATTGATCGAGAGTAAGCTTGCCCTGCTGGGCGGTATAGCGACTGATCGAGCCAGTGAGCGAACCGGGATCACCGGCCTTGGAAGCGCTGCGCGCGATCCGGTCCAGCGAGGCATAGACCCCATAAAGTCCGGGGGTGAAGAATGCCGCTGCACCCTTGGCATCGGATTTGAGTGTGGCGGCAAGTCGTGCCGTATCCAGCCGGAAGCTGCCATCGCGGGTGGTGGCCAGGCCCAGATCGGCCAGCGTGCGCGCGGTGCCAGCGGCCGCGCCTGGCATGATCACCGAGCCGGCCAGCGCGGTCAGTTCGCGCCGCAGCGCCCTGGCACCGCTATCGCGGTCCAGATCACCGGTGGCCGGATTGGTGGCCCCGGACAGCGCGGTTACGATCTCGTTCAGCGCGGTGGTCAGATCCTGCATCACGCTGGTGATGGCGGATGCCGGATCGCTGAAGCGGATCAGGGTCGGCGCACCTGGATTGGTGCCCGTCAGGTTAAGCGACAGGCCGGGCGCGACGTCATTGGCGGTGTTGCTGGTGCTGGTCATCGCCAGCCCGTCCAGCTTGAAACTGGCGTTGGCAGAGCCCGCCAGCAGCCGGGCAGGATCGGTGTTCGCCGGGTTCCAGGCCAGCGCCGCCAGCCCTTCTTCGCCAGGTGTTTCGGCCGCCTCAAGCACGAAGCCGTTGGCCGCACCTTCGCTCCCTTTGAGCACCAGCCTGGCGCCTTCAGTCGTATTGGCCACATAGGCGGTAACGCCCGCGCCCTTGGCGTTGATCGCGCTGGCAACGTCCGCCAGCGTCGCCCCAGTGGCGATGTCGATCGCAACAGCAGTGTGCGCGGTGTCCTCGATAAGCCCGGCGCCGCTCACGGTGCCAAAGCGCAGCGTCAGTGTGCCCGCCCCGACCGGGGCAGTGCTGGCGGCATAGGTGGGGCTGGCTAGCGTTTGCGGGGCGGCCAGCGCCAGCACTTCGAGCGAGTAACTACCCACCGGAGTCTTGCCCGGGGCTAGCCTGGCTAGTGCAACGGCAGAATTGCCAACACTCGGCTGGGGCGACAGATCACCGGTACGAACCCGCTCGCCAAGCGCGCTGGCCAGTTGCAACATCTGGCTCTTGAGCGAGGATGCGGCCGAAATCTGCCGGTCGAGCGTCTCGGCTCTGATGGTCAGCCGGGCGGATCGCATCTGGAACTGCGCGGTAGCAAGGTTCTGCGCCAGCGCGGCCATGTCGATCCCGCTGCCGCCGCCAAGCGCCGTTACGATGGAGGTACTGCTTTCCATGCTGCTTAGAACGGTGGCGGCGCAGCGCGCTTAAGCGGCGGCCCCTGGATCAAGCTGCCCTTCGGTGTCGAACCGCAGCGCGATCGGCACTTCGATCGCCGGAGCCGGTGGACGCTCACCCCGTTTGAGCGAGAAGACGAATGCCAGAACCCCGGCCACTGCGGCGTACAGCTCTTCGCGGATCACCTGGTTTTCGCGGGTGGTGAAATAGACCGAGCGGGCCAACGCGGGATATTCCAGCGTCGGCAGCGCCAGCTCGGCCGCCAGCTCACGCATCGCCAGCGCCTTTTCCCCGCGGCCCTTGGCGACCACAATCGGTGCCGAGGCCTTCAGCGGATCATAAGCCATGGCGACCGCGAAGTGGCTGGGATTGGTCAACACGAATTGCGACTCGCGCATCGATCGCTGGATCCCGCCCAGCGCCAGCTGACGTTGCCGCCCACGAATTGCGGCTTTCTTTTCGGGCGCGCCTTCGCTTTCCTTGTTCTCATCGCGGAGTTCCTGCTGGCTCATCCTGAGGCGCAGGAAACGGCGCAGGAACTGAATCGGGAAATCGATCAGGGCAATCACCACCAGCCCGCCTGCCAGCGCGAACAGCAGGCTGGTCAACGCCTCCCACGCCTGGCCCAGCTGCATCGCCAGCGTTCCCCGGCCCATGCCGAGCAGCGGGGCAAGCTGGCTGCGTGACCAGTTATAGGCAATTCCGCCCAGCAGCAGCACTTTGGCGATGCCCTTGGCCATTTCGATCCAGCCCTGCGCGCCGAACATCCGTTTGAGGCCAGACAGTGGATTGAGCCGCGATGGCTTGGGCAGCATATTGGCGGCCACCCAGCGCCCCCCGCCAAAGCTGAGCTGCGAGACCAGCGTGGCCAGCAGCACCGCCAGCGCCAGCAACACAACCGGTGGCAGAGCGGCGATCAGCAGCGAAGTCATAACCTCACCCGGCGCGAAGTTATCGAGGGTTGCCCGGTCCCAGGTGAGCCCAGCGCGGGCACCACTTGCCAGCGTACCCAGCAACCACGGCCCCGCCAGTTTTAGCCAGCCTGCGCCAACCAGCATCGCGGCAGCAGTGCCAAGTTCGCGTGAGCGCAGAACATCGCCCTTCAGGGCTGCATCGCGCTGGCGCTTCTCGGTCGGCGCAAAGGTTTTTTCACCGGAATCGCTCATGGGATGAGGATGCTCGCAGCGTTACTAATCGCCTCGGCAGACAGATCGGCAAATTGATCAGCCAGCAGCGGCGCTGCGGCGATCAGCGCGGCGATTCCGGCAAGAACTCCGGCGGGCAGACCCAGCGCGAACAGGTTGAGTGACGGGGCCGAGCGGCTCAGCACGCCGGTCACAATCTGGACCAGCAGCAGCACCAGCGTAACCGGCAGCGCAATTGCAATTGCCGCCACGAACATGGCCCCGGCAAATCCGGCGATCAATTCCAGCCGCGCTGCGCCAAGCCAGCTCTGACCGGGTGGGAAGGCGCTATAGCTCTCGACCACCAGCTGCAGAAATTGCAGATGCCCGCCAAGACCCAGGAAGATCACCGTCAGCATCACCCCGAAGTATTGGCCCAAAGCGGGCGAATGCGCCCCGCTGCCCGGATCGGCGGCGGTCGCGATGCTCATCCCCATTGCGCCGCCGATCAGCTCTGCGGCAATGGTCGGCGCGGCGAATGACAGCTGGAGCACAAAGCCCAGCGCAAGGCCAATCAGCACCTCGCCCGCCACGGCCAGCAGCCCGGCAGCACTAAGCAGGGCCGGGGGCACCGCAACCGGCACCCAGGCGCAGACCAGCACGGCAATCGCCCCGGTGATCCCGACGCGCAG
Source organism: Novosphingobium sp. (assembly GCA_031372185.1). Lineage (GTDB taxonomy): Bacteria > Pseudomonadota > Alphaproteobacteria > Sphingomonadales > Sphingomonadaceae > Novosphingobium. The sequence continues at coordinate 17,100 of JANMKT010000036.1, read as the reverse complement.
CTGCATAGGCACTGCGGCCGCACCAAAGAACGGCGCGGCCAGCAGCGCTGCGCCGATCCGGGTCATCACGAAGATCAGACGCCACAGCTCTGCTTCGACAGTGCCAAAGCCGAAAGTCAGCTGGATCACGCCGGCCCCCGCGCGATCAAAGCGAAGATCTCGGTCATGAAATCGGCAATCAGCCCGATCATCGCGCCGCCCATCAGGACCAGCACCAGCGCGATAACCGCCAGCTTGGGGACAAATGTGAGGGTTTGTTCGTTGACCGAGGTGGCCGCCTGGATCACGCCGACCACCAGGCCGACCACCAGGCTGGCGATCAGAATTGGTGAAGCGACCAGTGCGGTGACCCACAGCATCCGGTTCGCCAGCGCGATCAGGGAAGCGCTATCGTCCATAAAACCCTCCGATCATCCTGAGCTTGTCGAAGCATGTCCTGAGCTACGCCGAAGGGGACCATCAGCCGAAACTCGCCGCGAGACTGCCCATCAGCAGCGCCCAGCCATCGACCAGCACGAACAGCAGCAGCTTGAACGGGAGCGAGACGATCGTCGGGCTCATCATCATCATCCCCAGTGACATCAGCACCGAAGCCACCACCAGATCAATCACCAGAAACGGCAGGAACAGCATGAACCCGATCTGGAATGCGGTTTTGAGTTCGCTGGTAACAAACGCCGGGAGCAGGATCGAAAAGGGCACATCGGAGGGCTGCGCAAATTTTGGCGCGCGGGCCATTTCGGCGAACATCCCAAGGTCTTTTGTCCGCGTCTGGCGGATCATGAAGCTGTGGAACTCCTGCCCTGCCGCAGCAATCGCCTGCTGCGCATTGATTGTTCCGGCGGAATAGGGCGTGATCGCAGTCGCGTTCACCTTTTCCAGCGTGGGCGCCATGATGAACAGCGAAAGGAACAGTGCCAGCCCGACCAGCACCTGATTGGGCGGCGATTGCTGCAGGCCCAGCGCCTGCCGGAGGATCGAGAGGACGACCAGGATTCGGGTGAAGCTGGTCATCATCAGGATCAGGCCGGGCAGAATCGTGAGCAGTCCCATGATGAGGAGCAGCTGGAGCGAGAGGCCAAGCGAGGCTCCCTGGCCGCCACCGACTGCGCCAAAAGCGTGGTCAAGCGCACCCGGAACGGCAACCTGAGCGTGGGCGGCAGCGGGGAGGATAAGGGCGATCAGCGCGGTGAACCATCTTAAGCCACTCCTCTTCAGGGGAGGGGTTGGGGTGAGGGCTATCCTCCAGGTCTGACCAAGCGGAGAGCCCCCACCCCCCGCCCCACCCCAGAAGAGGAGGGGGGTTTGGCTCGGATCACTCATGTCATTACCCCCGAACGCGCCGGGGCCTCGGCCAGCCGGGTCAGCCCTCCGCGAGAAGCCGAAACGAGGATCTCGCGGCCGTGGAATTCGACCACCACCAGCTTGAGCGTCGGGGACAGCATCGTCGTCTCGATGATCCGCACCGCCTTGGTCCCGCCCGGCACGACGCCAAACCGGGCCTGCATCCGCTGCGCCAGCTTGAGGCTGCCCCAGGCCAGACCCGCGATCAGCGGGAGCAGCAGGATCAGCTTGAAGATATACCAGATCATCAGGCGTGACCTCCTTCGCTGGCGGGAGCGGCGCCTTCCATTTCGACAATCCTGAGGCCGAACCGATTGCCCTGCGCGACGATCTCGCCCTTGGCGATCAGCTTGCCGTTGACCATCACGTCAAGCAGTTCATCGGTCAGCCGGTCGAGCATCACCACGCTTTCCTCGCCCAGTGCGAGCACGTCTTTGAGCTTCATGTCGGTCCGGCCGAGTTCAACCGAGAGGCGGACATCGACATCTTTCAAAAGGTCGAAGCCGCGGGTGTGAATGGTCATAGGGTATCCTTTTAAGGGTCAGGCTATCTGGGTAAGCTGGATGGCGATGCGATCGTCCTGTGCGCCGATGCTGCCATGGGCGATGGTCTTGTTGCCGATCCGCAGCGGCACATTGCGCGCCACCGCGACAGGGAGGATCTGCCCCGGTTCAAGTGCGGCGATCGCGGCCATCGGGATATTCATATCGACCAGCATCGCGGTTAGCGGCAGCGGCAACCCGGCGAACGGTTCGGCGGCTGGGTTGGCGGCATGGGCGCGGGTGCCATGCGGCGCGGGCGGGCGCTCGCCATGGCCGAACAGGTCAGCCAGCGTGGAGAATGGCAGCGCGAGCGTGATGGTCCAGGGTGGGTCGACCGCTTGGGTCACTTCCAGCACCATCACCGCGAGCCGGGCAGTGGCAGCGAACGGGGCGAGCCCGGCCAGGCTGCCGTCGCGGCGCACCGCGCGCACGGCCCCATCTGCCTCTGTTCCCATCGCTTGACCCAGCCGCTGGACAATCAGCAGTTCGATCCGCGCCATCATCAGTTCAGCCGACAGCGGGAAGCGTTCGGGCAGCGGCAAAGCGACCGTGCCGCGTCCGCCAAAGGCCCGATCGACCAGCCGCAATACCGCCGTAGCCTCGACCGAGACGAGCAGCGGCGAATCTTGCGCGCCGGCCAGCAGCAGGCTGTTGGCTGCCAGCCGGGCGATCCGATCGGTCAGCTCGGCCCCGGCAAGTTCGCGCGGCGGCATGGCTGTCACGGCTGGTGCCTCGCCGCCGCACAGCGGGGCCAGAGCTGCGGCCAGCAGCTTGCCCAGCCGCTCGCCCAGCCGTTCCAGCATCGGCAGCAGCTCAAGCGGTTCAGGCCCGCGCCGCAGCAGCTCTGCACAATGCTGCGCGGCGGCGTGTGCGGCAACAAAGGCGCGTTCGGGCTTCACTGGACGAGGAAGCTCTTGAAATAGACCGCATCGACCCCGCCGAAACCTTCGGTCTGGTTCAGCACCTTGTTGATGGCACCGGCGATGCGCTGTTGCATCCGCTCCTTGCCTTCAGGGGTGGCGACATCCTCTTCCGGGGTGTCAGCCAGCACGACCAGAATCTCGGACCGGATCGCAAGCTCATGCTTCTTCATCCACATCAGCACCCGGCCATCGCGGCGGGTGGAAGCAGCGAGATTGACCTGGACGAGGGCTTCGGAGTTTTTCAGGTTAGATGTGAAATCCTCGGCAAAACTATAATAAACGGTACGATATTTACTGCCTCCTTCACCCTCAACCTCGGCCCCGCTTTCGCCGCTGCCTTCACCTTCGGTTGCCTTTGGCGCATAGGGATCTTCCTCACCTTTGAGGATCAGCCTGGGATGATCGGGTTTCTTTTTCTTGTGCTCTTCACTGCCGCCGCCGATCATTCCGGTCTGAACCAACCCAAAGGTGGTGCCGCCGCCGATACCGATCAACACCAGCGCGATTGCCAGCTTGACGATCAAGCTCTTGCGCTTTTTGGGCTTAGGTTCATTTATTTCAATAGCTTCCGGAATATCATTGCTAGTCATTCGAAGTTCCTTGGTAATCAAATTGAAAATCAAGCAAAGATACCGTTGCGGCCCGGTTGCTCATGAGAGCGGCGAGGGGTTTGTGCGGGGTTTTGCCTAGCTCCGCTCCGGTCGTCCCGGCGCTCGGGATTTGCGCCGCGCGATTGACTTGAGGTTTCGCTGTTGCCCACCTCATAGCGCGATGATTGCGTCTGGCTGGTGCCCTGCTGCTGCTCGGCAATTGCTGCGCGTTCGGGGGCTGCGGCTATGCTGACGGCGCGGACAAAGTCGGGATCAGGGCTGGACAGCACGACATTAAGCCCCGCGTCACCCTGCTCGAACCGCAGCGAAACCTTGCCGAACTCGGTATGGGTCAGCGCAAGCGAAACGCTCTGCGATGCGGCCGCGTCGCGGGCCTGCACCAGCCGGTCAACCAGCGCGGCGAAATCAAGCGGCCGGATTGCGGCAAGGGCAGGCGATCTGCTGGCCGGCTGGACCTCGGCTGCGCCAGAAGGGAGTGCTGCTGGTGAGAGCGAGACTTGCTGCAGCAGTACGGTCTTGTCGTGCAGCACTTCGAATGTGGACGTCAGAACCGTGACCGCTTTGTGCGCCACAGCGCGCGGTGACCCGGATACGGCGGGAGGGGACGCTGCGTGAATCTGCAAGATTGCGGCGACGGCAGGCTCGGCAACTTCGCCCGGCTGGGCAGTGACTGCGGCGGCGAGCGCAGGCGCGGCTGGAGCGGCCGGGAGGATCGGCAGCAAGTCGCTCCCCAGCATTGGCGCGATCCTCAGTGCGGGCTGAGTTTGCGGCAGAGACTGATCCGGTTTGGGCCGTGCGGCGAGCGGCTGGCTGGCAGCCTCTGCCAGCTCCACCGGCTGGGCTGGGAGCTGCGCCAAGGGTGACGAAGCCGGAACTTTCATGGCTGAAGCAAATGCTGCCGGGATATGCGAAACCGGCGAGGGCGCGCGAGTCAGCCCTTGAGGAGGCCTGCTGGCCAGAACCGTGCCAGCCTTCAGCACCGGTGCAGTCTTCGGTTTCGGCAGCGCATTTTTTACCGGCTGAGCAGGGAACTGTGCCAAAGGCAGCGACGCTGCAGTCCCGGCCGGGAAGCTCGCCGGGGTTGGGGCGAGGGGTGATGGCGCAGGCGGAGGTGGAACCAGCACGCTTGGGACCGGAAGGGCTGGATCAGGCAGTTGTTGGCCCGCTGAAACAGGAGCTGGTGTGACCAGTGGTTCGATCGGCTCAGCCACATGATCCTCAGGTCCGGCGATGTCTTCGGCCCCGGCTGCAATCGGCAAGGCGGACGGCAAGATCCTGCCGCTATCCGGCAACGGGCTGGCTGGGGTTGCCGTAATTGCCGGATCGGAATGGGCGGATGCGGTCCCCAATTGCATTGCGAGCAGTGCCTCGAAGCCACTATTTTTGCCCGCTTCTGCACCGCCATTACCGAGGATTTCGGCCATATTGGCTGCGCCAGTAGTGGTGGGAAGGGCAGACAGCTGGATCATCGCAGGGTTCCTTGAGCGAAGGTGACAGCTGGTTCTATTCAAGACCCGTGCCAAACCCCCGCCGGGTGCCGAGCGCGGCAGAAACCGAACGGCTGGCGATCCTGCGGGCCTGCTTGCTGGCCCGGTCCTCCACCGCCGCGCGCGCCCGTTCTGCCAGGGCAAGTTCCTGATGCTTGCGGTCGGCGGCCAGGCGCGCCTGATTGGCATCGCCGTGGGTGGCCGCTGAAATGCCCTGCAATCCGGCGGTGAACTGACCCAAACCGTGTAGTGCCAGTCCGTCGCCAGGATCCCGCCGCCCGGAATAATCGAGAGCCAGGCGCTGGGTGCGCGAAGCCAGAGCTTCCAGCTGGGCCAGTGTCCCTTCGGCCTGCGCAGCCTCTGCCGCCAATGCCTGCTTGGCAATCGCGCGGACCCGCTCCAGCCGCAGCAGCCGCTGCAACCGGACCCGTTCAGCCTGCATCGCCGAGCAACTTTGCCAGTGCCGCAATGCTCGGCTCCAGCCCAATAGTCGAGCGGGCCGGCTGGCACAGGAAGCTGACCAGATCGGCGTGAACTGCGATCGCCCGGTCCAGCTGCGGATCAGCCCCGGTGCGATAGGCGCCCATCAGAACCAGGTCGCGGTTCGCTTCGTAACTGGCGATAAGCGCGCGAAATTCGTGGGCCAGAATCTCATGTTCCGGCTCAATGATATCGGCCATCACCCGGCTGAGCGACGCGGCAATATCGATCGCCGGATACTGCCCCCGCTGGGCCAGATCGCGCGACAGCACGATATGGCCATCCAGGATTGAGCGCGCGGTATCGACCACCGGATCGTCCTGATTGTCGCCATCGGCCAGCACGGTGTAGAGCCCGGTGATCGATCCGCCGCTCAGCGCCGAATTGCCCGCACGCTCGACCAGCTTGGTCAGCGTTGCCAGCGCCGAGGGCGGATAGCCTCGTGCTGCGCCGGGCTCACCCAGCAGCAGCCCGATCTCGCGCGCAGCATGCGCCACGCGGGTCAGGCTATCCATGATCAGCAGTACGCTTTTGCCCTGGGCGCGGAAGTATTCGGCCAGACTGGTGGCAAGCAATGCGCCGCGCAGCCGCAGATTGGGGGCATGATCGGCCGGTACTGCGATCACTGCGGTCCGCGCACGCTTGGCGCCGGCCATGTGGCGTTCGACGAAATCGGACACTTCGCGGGCCCGCTCGCCAATCAGGCCGACCACCACGATTTCGGCTTCGGCACCATGCGCGATCATATCGAGCAGCACCGATTTACCCACTCCCGATCCGGCCATGATCCCGATCCGCTGCCCGACCCCAAAGGTAGTGAGCGCGTTGAGCGCGCGCACCCCGGTATCGAAGGTTTCGCGCACCGGGCTGCGATCAAGCGCACTGCTGCGCACGCCGCCGGCTGGCCATAGCTGGCGGGCATGGAGCGGGCCGCCGCCGTCGATCGGCTTGCCCTCGCCATCGACCGAGCGGCCAAGGAATGCCTCACCCACCGGCAGCAGCCCGGCCCGCCCGCAAGCACGAACCCGCGCGCCGGGGCGGAGCATCACCGTATCCCCCAGCAGCATCATCAGCGTGCAGCCGCCTCGAAACCCGATTACCTCGGCTGTCAGAGGCTCGCGCCGGCCATGCGCCACCTTGCACAGCGCGCCGACCGGCACCGACAGGCCGGTAACTTCAAGCAGACCGCCATCGCACGCGGTGAGCAACCCGTAGCGGGCGGGGGCCAGATCAATCCGCGCCTCGCCCAGTTCGCTCAGCAATGGGTCGAACAGAGAGTCCCCCCTCCTCTTCAGGGGAGGGGCCGGGGGTGGGGTTTCTCCGCTGGGTCCGACCTGGATGATAGACCCCACCCCAACCCCTTCCCTCAAGGGGAGGGGCATATTTTCGCCTGAGTTCAGCATCCGTTGAGCGCCTCAGTGATGGCCCGGCGCCATTGTTCGGGACCGTCCTCGACCCCGCCATTGCTGGTCTCGACCCGCAAGCCGCCGCGTTCCAGCGCTGGATCGGCCAGAACTGGCAGACCATCGGGCAATTGCGCGGCGATCAGCGCCAGATCATCGGGATGGAGCCGCAGCACCCGCTCATCATCGGCCCGGGCGAGCATTGCGGCAGCGCGGGCGACGCGCGTCGCGAGCAGTGTCTTGTCCAGCGCGAGCGGAGCAATCGCGGCTCCGCACAGCACCTCGACCGTCGCCAGCAGCCGCTGGCGCAAGGCTTCGGCCAGCTCGGCGTCGAGCCGGGCGAGCGAGAGTTCAAGCTTGCCGCGCGCGGCGGCTTCGTGCCCGGCCAGGTCGGCAGCGGCGGTTTCAGCCTCGGCAAACCCGGCGGCATGACCATCGGCCCAGGCCAGCGTCAGCGGATTTTCCGGCACCGGAACGGATGCATGCAACGGTGCGGCAAAGCGCGCGTCGCGGGCAAACCCGCCCCGGCCCGCCAAAGCGGCAAAGGGCAGGCTAGACATATTCATCATCGCCGCCACCCGCGCCGAAACTGATGATCCCCTCGGAGGCAAGCCTGCGCGCGGTGGCAATGATCGCCTTTTGCGCTTCGAGCACTTCGGCCATTTTGAGGCGGCCGCGTCCGGCGATTTCGTCGCGCACGCCATCGGCAGCGCGGCTCGACATGGCGCGGAAGAACAGCTCGCGCTGGTCTTCGCCGATACCCTTCAGCGCGTCGATCAGCACTTCGCTTTCCACCTCGCGCAGCAGCGCACCCATCGCCTGGGCATTCAGCGCAAACAGATGCTCGAACTTGAACATCTCGGCTTCGATCTGCCTGACCAGTGCTTTGTCGAGCTTGCCCAGCTCTGGCATGAGCCGCTTTTCAGCACCCTTGCCGGCATTGTTGATGATGTCTGCCGCTTCGCGCGGACCGCCCATTTTGAGCGTTTCGGTGCCATGGTATTCGCTGATCCGGCGGGCCAGCAGCTCGTCGAGCATCCCCAGCGCATCGGGTGATACCGGGCCGAGCGTGGCGATCCGGTGGACCACCTGGGGCTGGACATCGGCAGGGAGCGACTGGAGCACCTGCGCTGCGACTTCGGGATCGAGCTGGACCAGCAGCACCGCCAGCGCCTGGGGATGTTCGCCCTTGATCAGCGGGATCAGCGATTGCGGGGTGAGCCAGCGGGCCAGCTCCAGCGAGGCCGAGCTGACCGGCTCATCGGGCAGGATCCGCTGCATCAGATTGCTGGCTTTGACCTCGCCCACCGCCGCCGTCATCAGCGAGCGGACCTGGCCGATCCGGCCATGGGCGGAGAGGCCAAGCTGTTCGGTCTTGGCGACAAATCCGGCAATCGCATGGGCGATCACCTCGGGGCTGATCTCGCCCAGCGCGCACATCTTCTCGCCCAGCAGTCGCAGCTCATCGGGTTCAAGCTGGCTGAGAATCCCGGCGGCCTGCCCTTCATCGAGCAGCATCACCATCACGGCAGCGCGATCTGCATCGAGCAAACTGGGAAGCAACGCGCTCATGTTGCGCCTTCCGCGCCGGGTTGGCCCAGCATCTGGCGCAGTGCGGTCACTGCGCTATCGGGCTTTTCTGCAACGATCCGCTGGGCCAGACTGACCTGGCGGCCGAGCAGGGCCGCATCGACCGCGCTGGTGGCAGGATTGGCGAATGCGGCGGTCTTGCCGCCTTGGGTCGCGCCTGGGGCAGAGGCAATCGGCGCACGGCGCAGCACCTTGATCAGCGGGCGGACCCCCATGAAGATCACCAGCAGCACCGCGATCAGCGCCACCAGACTGCGGACTATCATGGCGAACCATGAGGCTTCATAGAACGGCAGTGCCTCGGTCTCGACCTTCTCGAACGGGCGGATCAGTACCGTCACCTGATCGCCGCGCGCGGGATCTGCGCCAACGGCGGCGGTGACCAGCTGCTTGATCTGCTCGACATCGGCGGCCTTGCCCTTCTTCATCGCCGCCTGAGACAGCGCCACCGCCACCGACAGCCGCTTGATCTTGCCCGGCGCCGCATTGGACACCGCAACTTCGCGGCCCAGCTCATAGGTGCGGGTCGCGCTGCTTTCGCCATTGCCCGGGCTGGTCGCAACGGGCGCAGCAGGCGTGCCTTGCGGCGGGCCGGGCGAGGCGGTGGTGGCGGGCGGCGGCGTGTTGGATAGCGCGCCGGGAATACCGTCGGCCAAGGCACTGCTCGCGCTTCGGGATTGCGCCTGCGTTTCTGTCCGGATCACACCATCCTTGTCATAGCTTTCGCGCGCCGAGGTGACCTGATCCATATCGAGTTCGAGCTGGATTTCGCTGGAAAAATTGTCCGCGCCCAACATCGGGGTCAGCAGCTGATCCAGCTGGGTGCGCAGCTTGCTTTCCATCCGCCCTTGCAGCTCGAGCCGGTCGGACGAGCCGCCAGCCTTTTCGGACAAAAAGCGCCCATGCTGATCAACCACCCGAACGGCATCGGGGGAAAGCCCCTGGACCGATCCGGCAACCAGATTGACGATCGCCGCCACCTGGCTGTCCTGGAGTTGTCGCCCGCGCGCCAGCCGAACCATGACCGAGGCGGTCGGCGGGCTGTCCTCGCGGACGAACACCGATTTGGCGGCTTCGGCCAGATGGACCCGGGCCGCCTCGATCCCGTCGATCTCCATGATCGTCAGCATCAGATCATGCTCACGCGCGGCGCGCAGCCGCTCGCCCTCCATGGCGCGGCTGGCGCCCATCGGCAGGCTGTCGAGCATGGCGCTGCCGCTTTCAGGGGTCGCCAGCCCGCCGTCCGAGGCAAGCAGCATCCGCGCCCGGTAAAGGTTGTCCTCGTCCACACTCAGCGCGCCGCTGGAATTGTCGATCTGATAGGCGATCGATGCCTTGTCGAGCGCCGCGGCGACCTGGGCGCGCTCGCTGTCGCCCAGTTCGCTGTAAAGCATGCGCTGCGGGGCAGGGGCCAGCAGCGCATAGGTCAGCCCGACCCCGCCGATTGCCGCGGCGCCGATGAACCACGGCAAGGCGCGCTTGAACAGCGGCTGGGCGGTGACACTGCGCAGCCGCTCCATCGGCGTCAGGATCGCACCGGTGAACGGCGCGGGGACCAGCTCGCTCATCTATCAGACCCCCATCCGCATGATATCCTGGTAGGCCGAAAGCAGCCGGTTCCTGACCTGGAGAGTGGCTTCAAAGGCGAGACTCGATTCTTGCCGCGCCAGCATGACCTTGGCGACATCGGTCACCTCGCCCTTCTGGTAAGCTTCGGTTAGCCCCTCGGCCTTGGCCTGGGTGGCATTGACCCCATCCAGCGCGGACTTCAGCACATCGGTAAACCCGCCCGCTGGGCCATTGGCAACTGGCTGAACTGCTCCGCCATCGGGCGTGTGCAGCTGCTGGAGCAGCGCCGAGCGATCGACGATCTGCTGACGCAGCGCGAGGATCTGTTGCAGCCCGGCCGCGCCGGTGGGGGAGCCGACCGGGCTCATCGTCCGGCCCCAGCCATGGCCAGCCCGGTATCCCGGAACGAAGCCAGCCGATAACGCAAGGTCCGCTCGGAAATGCCCAGCTGGCGCGCCGCCGCGATCCGGCTGCCGCCGCAAGCCTCCAGCGCTTCCATGATCGCCCGCTCTTCAGACAGCTGGACGATGTTGGAAAGCCTGCGAGTTGCGGGCATTTCCTGTTTGAGGGCGGGCAGCGCGCCGCCGATCAGCCGCGCCGGGCTGTCGAAGCTGATATGCGCCGGCTCGATCTGGGGCGCCCCATCGGCCAGCAGCAGCGCGCGCCGGATAACGTTTTCCAGTTCGCGGACATTGCCCGGCCAGCCGTGAAGTTTGAGCATCGCCAGCGCTGCCTGCGACAGCCACGGAATGTTGCGGGCATGCGGAGTGTGGCGCAGCAGCATGGCGAAGGCCAGCGGGGCGATGTCATCCGCCCGCTCGCGCAACGGGCGCAGACCCAGCGGGAAGACGTTGAGCCGGTAATAGAGATCGGGGCGGAACCGCCCCTCGGCCACTTCGGTCGGCAGATCGCGGTTGGCGCAGGCGATTACCCGCACGTCGATCCTGATCGGCTGGGTCGCCCCGATCGGCACGACTTCGCCTTCCTGCAAGGTCCGCAGCAGCTTGGCCTGAAGCTGCAGCGGCATCTCGGCAATTTCATCGAGCAGCAGCGTCCCGCCGTCGGCCGCGCGGAAAAAGCCTTCCGCTGCCTGGGTGGCCCCGGTGAACGCACCCTTCTGGTGGCCGAACAGCAGTGCCTCGAGCATGGTTTCGGGCATCGCCGCGCAATTGACCGCCACGAACGGACCGTTCCGGCGCGGGCTGTGGGTATGGATAAAGCGGCTCAGCACTTCCTTGCCGGTGCCGGTCGGGCCATTGATCAGCACCGGAATCTCGCTCGCCGCCAGCCGCTCGGCCAGCGCCAGGATCGAAAGGCTCTCGGGATCCGCCGCAATCGGCATACCGGGCGCGGCGACCGCCGCGAGCAGCGCGGCGAGCGCGGTGTCACTGACGGCATCGCTGTGGGTAAGCGAAAAGCGCCCCGGCGCTCCATCCCGGCGAAGCGCGTTGATCGCGCCGCGCTCAAGCGTCACCGCAGCAACCCGGCCCGGGGCAACTGCCTCGCGAGGCCCGCGCAGCAGCACCTCGGACGTGAGACCAATCGCCCCGACAATCGCCGCCGCCCGCTGAACCAGCGGCGCATGCGCCTTCGCCGTCCCTTCGCTGCAAACCAGACCAGTCATTGCACTACCCCCCGATTAACCATGCTTCGAGGGGCTATCTGCGCGCGAAACGTCAAACGGATCGGTAAGTTAAGGGCAGGGGGAAATACATATGCGGTGGGGCGGGAGCCGGGGACATGCTACTGCGTGTCCCCGAGCAACGGTGGGGGTTGCGGTGACAGGCAGTTGCGGTGACAGGGGTTGTGGTGACGGGGTGCAGTCCAGTTGCAAAATCCTCCAAACTCGGGTTGCTCATAATCGCCGTCCGCTAACCGATTGCGGGCGACTATTTCCGCGCCGGGTCATATCGAAATGCCCCACCAGCCAACCAGATACACCCTAAGACAACACCCTTCCGCACACCAGGCAAGCTGCTCGCATTACCGTTCGCAAATTTCGCTATTCACTGGTCCTTCATTCTCACCCCCCTTATATCCCCACCATGAGCCTTTCCTTTCGCGCCGTGCGGCGTTTCGCATTCCTGTTGCCGTTGCTGGTCCTGGCCGCACCGCCTGCTCCTGCCAAACCGGTCAAGGAGCCGGTGCCATGGCTCTATCGCGGCAGCGATGTTCCGCCGGACAAGGAGTGGGTGTTTGGTGAGCTGCCCAATGGCTTGCGCTATGCGGTGCGCAAGAATGGCGTGCCACCGGGGCAGGTTTCGATCCGGATCCGGTTGGATGTCGGCTCGCTTTTTGAGAAGGACAGCGAGCGCGGCTATGCCCATCTGATCGAGCATCTGACCTTCCGCCAATCAAAGTATCTGGCCGATGGTCAGGCGATCCCCACCTGGCAGCGGCTAGGGGCGACTTTCGGCAGCGATACCAACGCCGAAACCACGCCAACCAGCACGACTTTCAAGCTCGACCTGCCCGATGCCACGCCAGCTTCGCTGGACGAATCGTTCAAGCTGCTGTCGGGCATGATCACCGCGCCCACGCTGAGCGAGGCCAATATCCGCACCGATGTGCCGATCGTGCTGTCCGAAAAACGCGATCGCGGCGGGGCGGGTGAGCGGGTCCAGGACGCCACCCGTCAGGTGTTTTTCGCGGGACAACCCTTGGCCGAACGTTCGCCGATCGGCACGACCGAGGCGCTGGAGGGCGCCAATCAGGCTAATATCCGCGCTTTTCACGCCCGCTGGTATCGCCCGCAAAACGCGGTGGTGATCGTGGCCGGGGACGCCGATGTGAGCAAGCTTGCCGGGCTGGTCACCAAGTATTTCTCAGGCTGGAAAGTCCCCGGCAAGCTGACCCTGGCACCCTCATTCGGCGATCCGGTGGCGCCTGCGGGCAGCGGTCCGGGCATTCCAGTGAGCGAGACTTGGCCGGTGGGCGAGACCAGAGTTCTGGTCGAGCCTGACCTGCCGCGCACGTTCAGCTATGCGCTGCTGCGCCCATGGCGGAAAGTGGACGATTCGATCGTCTACAATCAGGGCCTGATGACCGATGCGCTGGCGCAGGCGATCATCAATCGCCGTCTGGAAAGTCGCGCCCGCGCCGGGGGCAGCTATTTGCTGGCGCAGGTTTCGCAAGACGATGTCAGCCGCTCGGCCGATGGCACATTTGTCTCGATCACGCCGCTGACCGAGGATTGGCACACGGCGGTGGGCGATGTCCGCGGGGTAATTGCCGATGCACTGGCAACTCCGCCGAGCGAGGACGAGATCGAGCGCGAAATTGCAGAAATGAATGTCGCCTTTGAAAGCGCGGTCGAACAGCGCCGCCTGATGCCCGGCGGCAAGCTGGCCGATGATCTGGGCCGCGCGCTCGACATTCGCGAGACGGTGGCATCGCCCGAAGTCGTGCTGGATATCTTCAACCGTTCGCGTTCATTGTTCACCCCGCAGGCGGTGCTGGACCATACCAGATCGCTGTTCAAGGGTACGGTCACCCGGGCGCTCTATCTCACCCCCAAGGCGGGTGAGGGGTCGAGTGCAGCTTTGCGCACCGCGCTGCTGGCGCCGGTCGCGCCCGACCCCAAGGCCCGCGCTTCGAGCAAGCCGATCTCGTTTGCCGAACTGCCCGCGCTGGGCACGCCGGGCAAGGCCGCCTCGATCCTGCCGACCGGGGTGCTGGGGATCGAGCAGATCGATCTTGGCAACGGCGTGAAAGTGCTGTTCTGGCCATCGCCGGAAGAGCCGGGCCGGGTTACGCTCAAGGTCCGGTTCGGGGCGGGCTATCGCGCCTTCAGCCAGGGCGACGCTGCCTATATCACGCTGGGGGATATGGCGCTGGTCGGCTCAGGCGTCGGCGCGCTGGGGCAGGAAGAACTCGACCGGATTTCAACCGGGCGCAAGATGGGCTTTGACTTCGCGATCGACGACGGCAACTTTGAGTTTTCAGCCGATACGCGCCCGGCCGATCTGGCTGACCAGCTGTATCTGTTCGCCGCCAAATTCGCGATGCCGCGCTGGGATGTTCCGCCGGTAATCCGGGCCAAAGCAGCGGCGCGGCTGCAATATGAAAGCTATTCCGCCAGCCCGCAGGGCGTGCTGGAACGCGACCTCAAGTTCTTCAAGCGCGGGCGTGACTTGCGGTTCCACACACCCACGCCGCAAGAGATTGACGCAGCAACGCCACTTGGCTTCCGCCAGGTGTGGCAGCCGATCCTCGCGAGCGGCCCGATCGAGGTGCAGCTGTTTGGCGATTTTGACCGGGCCACGGCGATCGCCGCGCTGGAACGCAGCTTTGGCGCGCTGGCCAAACGTCCGGGGCTGCTGGCCTCCACCGGCCCGGCCAGCGCGCAAAGCCTGCCGTCCTCGGCCAAACCGGTGGTGCTGACCCATCGCGGCGATGCCAATCAGGCGGCTGCGCTGGTCAGCTGGCCAACCGGCGGCGGGACCAGCGCAATTGCCGAATCGCGCCAGCTGGAAATCCTCACCCAGCTGTTTAGCAATCGCTTGCTTGATCGGATGCGAGAAAAGCTGGGGGCGAGCTATTCGCCGCAGGTCTTTTCGGAATGGCCGCTCGATCTGGATAGCGGCGGTTCGATCATGGCGCTGGGCCAGCTCGATCCCAAATCGCTGCCAGTGTTCTTCGCCACAGCCGACGAGATCGCGGCCGAGCTGATCGCCAGGCCAGTGACGACGGACGAGCTGACCCGGGTGACCGAGCCGCTGCGCCAGCAGTTGACCCGAGCCTCATCGAGCAGCGCTTTCTTCATGTTCCAGCTGGAAGGGGCAACCGCCGATCCGGTGCGGATTGCGGCGCTGCGGACGGTGTTGTCGGACTACACCCAGACCACGCCGGAAAAGATGCAGGTGCTGGCAGCCAAGTATCTGCGCCCCAACAGAAGTTGGCGACTGGAGGTGGTGCCAGAGGGCAGTCTGGGTAAAACTGCCACGACGGTGCGCTGATCGGGTAACAAACTTGCGCGATCACACTGGTCAGCTTTCCTATTTTGCAATTGCGAAAAGCTGCCGCTATGGCGCGCGCTCGAACAGGAGCACACGCAGTGGCAAGTAATTGGACCCCCGATAGCTGGAGCGCGCAGGAAGCGCGGCATCTTCCGGCCTATCCCGATGCCGCAGCGCTGACCCGCGCCGAGGCAACGCTGGCCAATTATCCACCGCTGGTGTTTGCTGGCGAAGCCCGCGCACTGAAGCGCGATCTGGCTGAAGTGGCCGCCGGGCGCGGGTTCCTGCTGCAAGGCGGGGACTGCGCCGAGAGCTTTGCCGAGTTCCATCCCAACAACATCCGCGACACCTTCCGCGTGCTGCTGCAGATGGCCGTGGTGATGACCTTTGCCAGCAAGCAGCCGGTGGTCAAAGTGGGCCGGATGGCGGGCCAGTTCGCCAAGCCGCGCTCGTCGGCGATGGAGCGCCAGGGCGAGATCGAACTGCCAAGCTATCTGGGCGACAATATCAACGGGATCGAATTTGATCCAGCAGTGCGCCAGCCCGATCCCGAACGGATGGTCAAGGCCTACAACCAGTCAGCCTCGACACTTAACCTGCTGCGCGCGTTCTCGAACGGCGGCTATGCCAATCTGCGTCAGGTTCACCAATGGACGCTCGATTTCATGGGTCGCAGTCCGTGGGCGACCAAGTTTGCCGAAACCGCTGACCGGATTGGCGAGGCGATGGACTTCATGGCCGCCTGCGGGATCGATCCGGGCACCGTGCCGCAGCTGCAGGGCACCAGCTTCTATACCAGCCACGAGGCGCTGCTGCTGCAATATGAGCAGGCGCTGACCCGGCGCGATTCGCTGACCGGCGACTGGTATGATTGTTCCGCCCATATGCTGTGGATCGGTGACCGAACCCGCTTTGAAGGTTCGGCCCATGTCGAATATCTGCGCGGGGTCGGCAATCCGATCGGCATGAAATGCGGCCCCAGCCTGACGCCAGATGCGCTGCTGCGACTGCTCGATACGCTCAATCCGGCGCGCGAGCCGGGCCGGATGACGCTGATCAGCCGGTTTGGCGATGACAAGGTTGAGGCCGGGCTGCCCGCGCTGGTCCGCGCGGTGAAGCGTGAGGGCCATCCGGTGGTGTGGTCGTGCGATCCGATGCACGGCAATGTGATCAAGGCAGACAATGGCTACAAGACCCGTCCGTTTGAGCGCATCCTGAACGAAGTGCGCGGCTTCTTCGCGGTCCACCGCGCCGAGGGGACGCATGCTGGCGGCATCCATATCGAGATGACTGGGCAGGACGTGACCGAATGCACCGGCGGCGCGGTTGCGATCAGCACCGAGGCGCTGGCGGACCGCTATCACACCCATTGCGATCCGCGGCTGAACGCGGCCCAATCGATCGAGCTGGCGTTCCTGCTGGCCGAGATGCTCAATCTCGAAGCCGTCGACCGGGGACTCCGAGCCGCGTGAAGCCGGGGCGCGGCGTGAAACCAGGCCAATGATCGCCCGCGAGCTGCTTGGCACCGTGCAGGTTCCCGGCGGGGAGGAATTGCGGCTCTATGCGCATGGCCGCGACTTCATGATCGTGCTCGATCGCAACGAGCTGATGAGCACCAGGATGCGCGGATCGGAAGAGGCGCTGGCGGTGCTGAGCATCGAACGGCTGGCCGGTAATGATGCCCCGCACTTGCTGATCGGCGGCTATGGCATGGGCTTCACTCTGCGCGCAGCGCTCGCCGTTTTGGGATCGAAAGCAGAGGTCACCGTGGCTGAACTGGTGCCCGAAATCATCGCCTGGGCGCGCGGACCGATGGCCGGGCTAGCCGCAGGCTGCCTTGATGATCCGCGCGTGACCCTGCGCAGCGGCGATGTCGGCGATGTGATCCGTGAGGGCGGGGGCCGCTATGACGCCATCCTGCTCGATGTCGATAACGGCCCGGACGGATTGGTTCGCGATGACAACGACCGGATCTATTCGCGCAGCGGGCTGGGCGCGGCCAAGCACGCGTTGCGCCCTGGCGGGGTGCTGGCGATCTGGTCCGCCGCGCCCGATCCGGGCTTTGCCCGGCGGCTGGCCGGCGCGGGCTTTGCGGTAGAAGAAGTCGCGGTCAGTGCGCGCGGCAACGGACCAGAGGGCAAAAAGGGCAAAGGCCCGCGCCACATCATCTGGTTCGCGCGGAAGGCGGTCTAA
>JANMKT010000014.1:0-14572 GCA_031372185.1 Novosphingobium sp. | reverse complement strand
AGATCCCGCAAGTCCATATCCGCGGTGACGTTGAGGCGCCCTGGCGCTGCGTTGCCGGGGCAATCTTCAACGTGCAGATCTCTGGTTACCCGACCGTCGGCTTCATTTCGAACAAGGTCGATCCAAACGGCTAAACTGGCCAAATGGCTAAACTGGCCCAACGGCTAAACTGGCCTTGGCTCACTCAATTCTGGAGTAACATCCCATGTCAATGTCAGGCGGCACCGATGATGGCGAGCCGATGATGGAAATGAACACGACGCCGCTTATCGACGTCATGCTGGTTCTGCTCATCATGTTCATCATCACCATCCCGGTCGCAACCCACGCGGTAAATATCGATCTCCCCGCACCGACCCCACCCCCGCTCGTTCCGCCTCCCAAGACGGACAAGAACAAGGTTGTGCTTACGGCTACGGACGATATCCTGTGGAACGGCAATGCAATCACCGATGGCCAGCTGCTCTACCAGCTGCAGGAGTCGCTGAAGTATCCGGTTGAGCCTGAGCTTCAGTTCCAGCCTGAGCCGCAGGCCGCCTATGACCTGTCGGCAAAGGTGCTGAACATCATCAAGGGTTCTGGCGTGACCAAGTTCGGCTTCGTCGGAAATGAAATATATTCCGAATTCGGCAAGGCAGCCGGCGCTGGCAAGGCAACCAACTAGGCCGTCACCGGCTCAGGCGGAATTCAGATCAAGGGGGTGGAGCAATCCGCCCCCTTTTTCTGTGCGCCCAGACTCGTTCTGTAATTGATTGAATCACCTATCGAATCCCCCTCCCCATCCTTCGACAGGCTCAGGATGAGCGGGGGGGGAGGGGGGTAGAGCGTGATGCTCTAGGAATTCTCCCGAATACCCCGCTCCGGGTGTTCCGAGAAATGGGTCCTGAAACAAGTTCGCAGATGACGAACAATGAGAGCTGAAGTGAATATGCGATGCCTCTGCCTTTTCAGGGAAGGGGGCATCAAGCCCTCAATGCAAAGCGAAAAACTCAATCGGTCGCTTCAAGATCGGCATCACTCTCCGCCCGCATCGCCGCTGCCGCGAGGCTCTCCGCTTCGAACAGCAGCTCGTCATCAGCACCGCCGGCCGGCACACTCTCGCGGCCGATCATCACCAGCACCGGCACCGCCAGCGGACTCACCCGGTCGAGCCGGACATGGACCAGCTGCCCGGCAGCGCGCTGCAACAGATCGGCGACCCGCCCGAGATCGGTCAACCGGGTTCGCGCGTCGGCCCAGGCCGCTTCGATCAGCAGGTGATCGGACTCATATTTGCACAGGACATCATAGATCAGATCGGTCGAGAAGGTGACCTGGCGCCCGGTCTTGCGGCCTGACCGCCCCTGACCTGGCTGCTGGCGCTCGACCAGGCCGGAAATCACCGCCACCTCCTTGAACGCGCGGCGCAGAAGATACGAATTCTGGACCCATTCGGTGAATTCATCCGCCAATATATCGGGCGAAAGCAGGCTGGCCGGATCTTCGACCGGGCGCAATCCCCATACCGCAAAGGAATAGTCATTGGCGACAAAGCCCAGCGGGCCAAGCCCGCGCTGCTCCATCCGCCGGGTGATCAGCATCCCCAGCGACTGGTTCGCGTTCCACCCATCGAACGTATAGTAAACCGTGTAATGCTTGCCGGCATGGGGAAAGCTCTCGACCAGTAGCTTCCCCGGTCCTGGCAGCTGCGACCGCCAGGCCTGAACTTCCAGCCATTCGCGCACATCATCGGGAAAGCGCGCCCAGCCGGCCCGGTCCTCGAGCAGAGCGCGAACCCGGCTCGCCAGATGGGTGGTCAGCGGCAACCGTGCTCCCATGTAGCTGGGGATCGTGCCCGCGTGCTTGGCCGCCCGCACCACCAGCTCCGCCGCGCGAATCGATTCGACTTCCAGATCCAGCCCGGCGAACCGAAACGTGTCGCCCGGGGCCAGGCTCGCGCCGAAACTCTCCTCGACCCGCCCCAGCGCGCGGCCATTCCTGAACCGGACATCAAGCATTTCAGCATCAAGGATGATCCCGGCGTTGATCCGGTGCCGCGCCGCCAGCTCGGGATGGGTCAGCCGCCAGCTGCCGTCCTTGGTGCGGACAATCCGCTGGAACCGCTCATAGGCTTTGAGGGCATAACCGCCGGTCCCGACAAAGTTCAGGACCCGCACCCAGATGGCTTGATCGATCCAGGCATAGGCCAGCGACGAATGCACTTCGGCCAGCAGCTCCGCCTCGTCGAATGGACCGGCACAGGCGCAGGCCATAACGTGCTGGGCCAGCACATCGAGCCCGCCGGGCCGAAAACTTGCCCCATCGCGCTGGCCTTCATTGACCGCATCGAGCGCGGCCATGGCTTCGAGGAATTCAAACCGGTTGCCCGGCACCAGCAAGGCCCGGCTGGCCTGATCAAGCCGGTGTCCTGCCCGTCCGATCCGCTGGAGCAACCGCGACGATCCCTTGGGCGCGCCCATCTGGACCACCAGATCGACGTCGCCCCAATCGACCCCCAGATCGAGGCTGGAGGTGCAGACCAGCCCGCGCAGTTCACCCCGGGCCATTGCCCCCTCGACCTTGCGCCGCGCCTCTTTCGAGAGCGAGCCGTGGTGAATCCCGATCGGCAGCTTTGCCTCGTTCGCATCCCACAGCAGCTGGAATATATACTCGGCGAGGAACCGCGTGTTGGTGAAAACCAGCGTGGTGCGGTTGGCAGCGATCGCCTGCATCAGCTGCGGGACTGCCCAGGCTGCGGCATGGCCGCCCCACGGCACGCGCTGTTCCTCGGGCAGCAGGATCGAGACCTGAGGAGGCGTCCCCGCCTCGCCCTCGACCAGCGTCACCGAGCTGATTTTGCCAGACGGGGCCAGCCAGCCGCGAAAATCATCCGGATCGGCGACGGTGGCAGACAAGGCCGCGCGTTGCAGTCCGGGTGCCAGCGCCTGAAGCCGGGTGAGCGCCAGCGCCAGCAGATCGCCGCGCTTGCCGCTCGCAAAGGCATGCACCTCGTCGATCACAATCCGCTGCAAGGTGGCGAACAGCTGCACGCTTTCGGGGTAGCTGAGCAGCAGCGAAAGCGATTCGGGCGTGGTCAGCAGCACATGCGGCGGGCGGGCGCGCTGACGGGCCTTGCGATCGGACGGGGTGTCGCCGCTGCGGGTCTCGACCCGGATCGGCAGGGCCATGTCTGCGATCGGGGCCATCAGATTGCGCTGCACATCATGGGCCAGCGCCTTGAGCGGCGAGACATACAGCGTGTGCAACCCCTCTGGCGGCAGCGCACCCGCCAACCGCGATGGCGTGAACGCCGCCAGCGTCGGCAGAAATCCGGCCAGTGTCTTGCCCGCACCCGTATCGGCGACCAGCAGCGCATGGCGGCCTGCATCGCTGGCGGCGAGCATCCCGGACTGGTGTGAGCGCACCGTCCAACCGCGTAGCACAAACCAGGCCCCGATCTCGGGCGGGATGGTAGGGGCAGTTGTCATAGCGCCTGATAGGGCGCAACGTGGCCAATGGCTGCAAATTTCCGCAGGCTTGCCCGAACCCGCCGGCACTACCATCACCGCGCTATGCAGTCTGCCTTTCCGACCAGCTATAGCGACCTGAGCGGGCTGGCGCTGGGGCTGGCGCTGGGCCTGCTGATCGGCATTCAGCGCGGCTGGGTGCTGCGCAACGACCCCTCGGGAAGCCGCTTTGCCGGGATCCGGACTTATGCTCTGCTCGGGCTGATGGGCGCGATCGCCGGGGCCTTGCAGGCGCGCGCCGAGGGGCTGGCAACCATCTTGCTGGCGGCCACAGCGGCACTGGTCTTGATCGGTTACTGGCGCTCGACCCAGCGCAACAGCACAGTCAGCGGCACCGCCAGCGTGACCAGCCTGCTGACCCTGGCTTGCGGTTTCCTGGCCGGGAGCGGAGAGGGAGTGCTGGCCACCGCCACCGCCGGGGTGATGGTGCTGATCCTTGCGCTGCGCAGCCAGCTCCACCACTGGATCGCCAGCCTCGACGAGGTTGAGGTAAGCGCCATCGCCCGCTTTGCGCTGATCGCGCTGGTCATCCTGCCGCTGCTACCCGACACGCCGTTTGGCCCTTATGACGCCTGGCGGCCGCGCCAGCTGTGGCTGGTGGTGGTGCTGGTCTCGGGCTTTTCCTTCCTCGGCTATATCGCCAGCCGCAAACTTGGCGTGTCGCGCGGGACGATTGCGACCGCCGCGGCCGGCTCGGCAGTGTCGTCCACCGCAGTCACCGCCGCACTGGCGACCAGATTGCGCAATGACGAAGAGGATCCGGCGATCCTTTATGCCGGGATCGCAGCGGCATCGGCGGTCATGTTCCTGCGGGTGATGGTGTTGACCTGGACGCTGGCCCGGTTCGCCTTGCCGACTTTCGCGCTGTTCGCGGTTCCCGGAATGCTGGTCAGTCTGGCCGCCACTGCCGTATTTTTGGTGCGGATGCGCAATGCGCCCCATCGCGCAGGACAGAGTGTTCCGATCCGCAATCCGTTCGATATCGGACCCGCCCTGTGGCTGATGGTGCTGGTGATGGTGCTGTCAGTCACGGCGCGCTGGGTGCTAAGCCGCTATGGCGATGCGGGCCTGGCCATGGTGCTGGCACTGACCGGTACGGTGGATGTCGATTCGGCAATCATCACCATGGGCAATCTTCCCGAGGGAACGCTTGCCCCGCATATGGCCGGGCTGGTCCTGCTGCCGCCGGCGGTGCTTAACACCCTGTTCAAGGCCGGAACCGCAATCACCATCGCCGGCTGGCACAAAGCCTGGCCCGCCGCCGCAGTGCTGCTAGCCAGCGCGGCGGCGAGCGGAGCGGCGCTGTTTTTTGTGATTTAGAGCATGATGCGATAAACCTGAATCGCATCATGCTCTATAATTCTTTGTTGTCGCGTGATTTATTACGAAAAACCGGTTCCCACTTTTTCGCATCACGCTCTAATGCCCGGCCTGTGCCCCACGCTTCAGCCCTGAGGCCGCGAGCTGGGCGTCGATCTGCGCCATCAGCCGGTCGAGCCCGGCCTGATCCTCGCTCTCGGCCCGGGCGACCAGCACATCCTGGGTATTCGAGGCGCGCAGCAGCCACCAGCCGTCTTCGGTCGAAACCCGCACGCCGTCGGTCGCATCGACATCTGCGCCCGAAGCGGACAAGCGCTGCTTGACCTCGTCGACCACTGCAAACTTGCGGGCTTCATCAACCTGGAAGCGCAGTTCCGGGGTATTGACCAGCGCCGGCAACGCGCCGCGCAGCTGGGTCACCGATTTGCCCAGCCGGGCCGAGGCCGCAATCAGCCGGATCGCGGCATACAGCGCATCGTCATAGCCATAATAGTCATGCGCAAAAAACACATGGCCGCTCATCTCGCCGGCCAGCGGCGCCCCTGTTTCCTTCATTTTGGATTTAATCAGGCTGTGTCCGGTTTTCCACATAAGCGGCCGTCCACCCAATGCAGAGACCCGTTCGTATAAAGCCCGGCTGGCCTTCACATCCGCGATAATCGTGGACCCGGGCAGCAACTTCAGAAGGTCTTCGGCGTAGATCATGAGCAATTGGTCACCCCAGATCACCCGGCCCTGGCCATCGATTGCTCCGATCCGATCGCCATCGCCATCAAAAGCAATTCCGAAGTCGAGGTTCTTGGCCGCGACGAGCGCCTTCAGATCCGCAAGGTTCTTTTCCTCGGTTGGATCAGGATGATGGTTCGGAAAATTCCCGTCGACTTCAGTGAAGAGAAGATGATGCTCCCCCGGCAATTTCGCAGTCAGCGCCTCGAGCGCGGGTCCGGCGGCACCGTTGCCCGCGTCCCAACCGATCCGAAGACCGGCCAGCCACTCGTGGCTGATCCCGGCCAGCCCCTCGAGCATCCGGTCGATGTAAGCCGCCATGATCTCGCGGTGCTCATTAACGCCATCGCCGCTGAGTCCTGCCCGGTCCAGCCAGGCCCCGCTGGCGGCAAGCCGGCCGATTTCGAGTATGTCCGCACCGAAGAACGGCCGGCCCATAAATACCATCTTGAAGCCATTATAATTGGCGGGATTGTGGCTGCCAGTTATCTCAATGCCGCCGTGCACATCTTCCATTGAAGCTTCGGCGTAATAGAGCATCGGGGTTGGCCCCATGCCGACCCGAACCACATCGCAGCCACTGGCGTTGAGCCCTTCGATCAGCGCCGTCTCGAGAATTGGCGAGCTTAGCCGTCCGTCATACCCCACGGCAACCGTGCTGCCCCCGGCTGCGCGCAGCAGCGTGGCAAAGCCCCGGCCAATCGCACGGGCATCATCAGGCCCCAGAGTTTCGCCGATAATGCCGCGGATGTCATATTCGCGCAGAACGCTGGGGTGGAACTGGTGGGCCATGATTTCTCCGATTCAGAGCGTGATGCGAACAAACGGGAACCGGTTTTCGCAGCCAATCACGCGGTAACAAACAATGATCAAACATGTTCCGATTCAGCAAAAGCAAACCATGCTTCAGATCGCGGGCAGCCGGGCAAGCAACAGATCGCGCGCCGCATTGGCTTCATGCACCAGCTCAGCCGTTCCCCCGCGATCGGGATGGATCTGGGTGATCAGCCGCCGGTGAGTTTCGATGATTTCCGCGCGGCTGGCAAGCCGGGCGACACCCAGCAAGGCCCGCGCGCGCCGCTCTGTTTCAGATTGAGACAAGGAACGGGGAAACTGCCAAGGTCCCACGAACTGCCAAGGCCAGCGCCCGGTGACCAGCTTGCAGCCGAGCGCCGCGACGACCAGCAGCCAGACGAGTTTGCTCATCTGCTGGCAGCTAACGCCAGCGCCGGTTCGCGCGGCGTCGGGACTGGCCCTGGCATTGGCAGGTTGAGGCTCACCAGCAACGCGCGCAGTTCTTGCCGGGCGACGAGATGGCTGGTGCCCAGCTCACCGAGATAGCCCTTGTCGAGCAGGGTCAGGCCAGACGGAAACAGCTCGCGATAAATTACCCGCTCCGACAGGCCATTGGCGACGCGAAAGCCAACCCGCTTGGACAGCTCGGTCAGCGCGCTATCAAGGCGGCGCATATTGCGCGCCTCCACGTGCTGGGTACGGTTGCGAACCACCACCCAATCCATTTCGCGGCGCCCCTTGCCTTGTTGAGCATCGGCGATTGTCGCCATCGCCCGTTTCTTGCGCGCTTCCCAGATCAGCTCGGCATAAAACGACAGGCGGCGGACCTTGAAGGTTTCGGCATCGACCTGGCCGATCAGATCGAAATCGACGAAGCTGTCATTCAGCGGGGTGACCAGCGTATCAGCGCTGATCGCAGCATGACGGGCGAATTCATCATCGCGGCCCGGCGTGTCGAAGATCAGGAAGTCCATCCCCTCGGCCACCTCCGCGATCAGCGCTTCAAGCGCAGCGACAGTGCTGCCATTGAAGACATCGAAACTGCCGCCGGGGAGAGAAATGCTGCGCCGCTTGGCCGTTTCGGCGCGGTTCTCGAAATAGCGATGCAGCGTGCGCTGGCGCGGATCGAGGTCAATCGCTGCCACCCGCGCACCCTGATAGGCCAGCGCGATAGCGATATGCACCGCAGTGGTCGATTTGCCCGTCCCGCCCTTTTCATTGGCGAAAACAATGCGGTGCGGAGCATTGGGAGTGGCAATAGGCGATGGCACGGGCGGGGTTGAACTCTTTCCTGGGTTGCTGCACTGCACAAAGAAGGGCCGGAGAGGCGGAGCGCCCCCTGGCAGACGTTCTATCGGAGGGGTTAGCGACGTGCAAACCGTCAATCGACTTGATCCACTGCGCAGTGCAATCGCGGCGCTGCGAGCGGATGGTCCCATAGCGCTGGTCCCGACTATGGGGGCGCTGCATCAGGGGCATCTGGCGCTGATCCGCGAAGCTCGGATACGGGCGGCCCATGTCGTCGTCTCGATCTTCGTTAATCCGCGCCAGTTCGGGACAAATGAAGATCTTGGCACCTATCCGCGCCAGCCGGTCGAGGATGGTAAGCTGCTCGAGCAGGCCGGCGTTTCCCTGCTCTGGGCGCCTTCAGCAAACGAGATGTATCCGGCCGGTTTCGCCACCAGTGTGACTGTCACCGGGGTTAGCGAAGAGCTGTGCGGGCGGGTCCGGCCGGGCCATTTTGGCGGGGTGGCGACAGTCGTGTGCAAGCTGTTCAACCAGGTTCAGCCTGACCTTGCGCTGTTCGGCGAAAAGGACTGGCAGCAGCTTACCGTGATCCGCCGCATGACGCGCGATCTTGACCTGCCCCGCCCGGCAGCCAGCGCGATCATCGGCGTGCCGACCGTGCGCGAGGCCGATGGGCTGGCGCTCAGTTCGCGCAATGCGCATCTTTCGCCGCCGCAACGCACGCAAGCCGCACGGCTGCCCGCCGCGATGCACCGCGCGATTGCCGCGATCAAGGCGGGCGCAGATTATCCGCTGGCACTGGCCGAACTTCGCGCGCATCTGCTGGGCGGCGGATTTAGTTCGGTCGATTATGCCGAAATCTGCGACGCCAATTCGCTCGCCGCGCTGACCAGCGCGGGCACCGGAAGCCCCAGGCTGTTCGTCGCAGCGCGAATCGGAGCGACCCGACTGATCGACAATATGGCGGCGGAATAAGCAGTTGGAGCGGGTAGCGGGAATCGAACCCGCCTAGCTAGCTTGGAAGGCTAGTGCATTACCACTATGCTATACCCGCACGGTGTGGATCTGGGCAGTCCTATGCGACAGCGCGCGCGGCGGGTCAATCGCCAGCCGCATTTGATAGGCAGAGATGAAAACGCCCCTTGCACCGCGTGATGCAAGGGGCGTTTTCTTATCCGTCAGGCGCAGGACTTAATGCTGCTTGTTGGCCCAGATGTTGCGGTATGCCATATAGGCAATGACCGTCAGGAACAGCAGGAAGCCAACCACTGGCCAACCGGTCTGCTTGCGTCTGTCGAGCGTGGGTTCGGCAGTCCAGATAAGGAATGCCGCAACGTCCTTGGCCATCTGATCAACGCTCGCCTTGGTTCCATCGCCATAGGTTACCTGGCCTTCTGCGGTCAGCGGCGGGGTCATGGCGAGGTTGAGGTTGGCGAAATAGGGGTTGTAGTGGAGGTTCGGACCGGTCTTGGCGTCCGGGAACTCCTTGAGCAGCTTGGCCGGCTGGGCCTGATATCCGGTGAGCAGCGAATAGACATAGGCCGGGCCATCGTGACGCGCCTTGGTCATCAGCGAGAGATCGGGCGGGATCGCGTTGTTGTTGGCAGCGCGGGCGGCGATGTCATTGGCGAACGGTTTGGGGAAGTAATCGGTCGCCAGCCCGGCGCGCATATTGGTCTCTCCGGTCGCCTGATCGACCCCGGGCACCTGGAACCCGGCGGCGATCGCCTTCACTTCATCTTCATTGTAGCCCAGCGCCTTCAGATCGCGGAAGGCAACCAGACGGAGCGAGTGGCAGGCCGAGCAGACTTCCTTGTAAACCTGAAAGCCGCGCTGGAGCTGCTGCTTGTCAAACCGCCCGAAGGCGCCGTCGCTGGCGAGTTTGAGCTCTTTGGGGGCCTTGTGGAACTCATGCTCCACGGTCATCGCCGGTGGCTCGGAAATATAGCTATAGGCGCCGTTTCCGAACGACCACAGCAGCGCGGCCGAAAAGAACAGGCCAGCGAGAATGGAGAAGATGCGGATCATGGGTATCTCTTTCCGTCTCGCAGGGTTCAGGCCGAAGCCATTGGGGTCGCAACCACCGGGGGGCTGAGCACAGCCTTGTGGTCCTTGCCCAGCACCGCCTCGGCAATCGAGAACGGCAGTGGATCGGGCCGCTCGATCGAGGAGACGATCGGCAGGATCACCAGGAAGTGCATGAAATAATAGATCGAGGCGATCTGGCTGATCATCACGAACGGCTCTTCCGCCGGCGCTCCGCCGCAATAGCCCAGCACCAGCACGCAGGGGATCAGGCCGAACCAGAAGAACTTCTTGAACAGCGGGCGATACGTGCCCGAACGGACCGGCGACTTGTCCAGCCACGGCAGGAAGAACCACATCAGGATCGCGCTGAACATGGCGAGCACGCCCATCAGCTTGGCCGGAACAAAAAAGAAGTCCTGGGTGAAGGCGCGCAGGATCGCGTAGAACGGCCAGTAATACCATTCAGGCACGATATGCGCAGGCGTGCTCATCGGGTTCGCCGGGATATAGTTATCCGGATGGCCGAGCGCATTGGGCGCGAAGAACACTGCCGCGAAATAGAGCAGCAGGAAAGCGGCAACGCCCCAGCCGTCTTTCGCGGTGTAATAGGGATGGAACGGCACGGTATCGCTCTCGGTCTTCACTTCGACCCCGGTCGGGTTCGACGAGCCTGGGATGTGCAGCGCCCAGACATGGAGAATAACCACGCCCAAGATCACGAACGGCAACAGGAAGTGGAGGCTGAAAAAGCGGTTGAGCGTAGCATTACCTGGCGCAAATCCGCCCAGCAGCCACTGCTGCAACGGCTCACCCACCAGCGGAATGGCGCTGAACAGCCCGGTGATCACCTTGGCACCCCAGAAACTCATCTGACCCCACGGCAGCACATAACCCATAAAGCCGGTGGCCATCATCAGCAGGAAAATGGTCACGCCCAGCAGCCAGATCATCTCGCGCGGGGCCTTGTAGGAACTGAAGTAGAAGCCCCGGAAGATATGAACATAGATCACCACGAAGAAGGCCGAAGCCCCGTTGGCGTGCATATAGCGCATCAGCCAGCCCCAGTTGACGTCGCGCATGATGTGCTCGGTCGAATCAAAGGCAATCTGCTGATCGGGCGCGTAATGCATCGCCAGAACCACGCCGGTGACGATCTGGAGCACCAGACAGATCCCGGCGAGGAAGCCGAAGTTCCAGAAATAATTCAGGTTGCGCGGCACCGGATAGCCGGCGCCCACCGCGTTGAAGACCAGCCGCGGAAGCGGCAGCTTCTCGTCCAGCCACTTCATCAGCGGTGCTTGCGGCTTGTATTCGTTTGCCCAGGGGAAGCTCATGGTATGACCTCAGAAAATTCTTGGACTTAGCCAATCTTGACGACGGTTTCGGTAGTGAAAGCGTATTGCGGAACCTCGAGGTTCTTGGGCGCAGGGCCCTTGCGGATCCGCGCTGCGGTATCATAGGTAGAGCCGTGGCAAGGGCAGAAATAGCCGCCAAACTCACCCTTGACCTCACCTTCAACGGCCCCCAGAGGCACGCAGCCGAGGTGGGTGCAGACGCCCATGGTGATGAGCCAGTTCTCTTTGCCTTCCTTGGTCCGCTCCGTCAGCGTCTGCGGATCGCGCAGGCCGGTAAGATCGACCTTATCCGCGGCGACAATTTCAGCCGGGGTAAGATTGCGGATAAACACCGGCTGACTGCGGAACATCGCCTTGATCGCCTGGCCTGGCTTGATCGCACTGATGTCGATCTCGGTCGAGCTTTCGGCCAGCACATCGGCCGAGGCCGACATCTGGCTGATCAGCGGGATCAGCGCGGTAATAGAGCCAACGCCAGCCGCGCTGAGCGCCGCAATGTTGATGAAATCGCGCCGACGCACGCCCTCGTTGCCCGAAAGCTCCGGAGTGTCGATGCCCGCATCCTGTGACATGGTGAACCGTATCCTGCTCTAGCTGATATCCATCCGCTGCAGATTGCTGCGGCCAGAATCGTCTTTCAATCGTTGTTCCGGGAGCCCCTCCCGCCCGTCATCCCGGCAGTTACAGGCTGCGCGGGATGCCGACTTGGCGCGCCTGATAGACGGATGGTCGCGCCATGCCAACAGCCATTTTTACAAGAGTCGTTGCGAAGTGTGCATCACGGTCAGCCAATCCCAATCAGCGAGATTTGCCGGCCGTAGTTTGGCTCGCCGCGATGGGTAGCGCGGCGAAACGAAAAGAAGCGCTCAGCATCGGGATAGGTATCAAGGCCCGATTGCTCAACCTGGCCGACCCCCGCCGCTTCAAGCCGCGCCGCGACATAGCCGGAAAGATCGAATTGGCAGTGGTCCGGTGCGCCGTCTTCAAAAAAGCGCTGATTGGCCGGGTCTTGCGCGCAAAACCGCGCAGCAAAAGCGGTGTCCACTTCATAGCTGGCCTGCGCAATACAAGGCCCGATTGCCGCAACAATCCGGCGCCGGCGGGCGCCAAGCGCCTCCATGGCCTCCAGCGTGCGGTCGGTTACTCCGCCCAGTGCGCCTTTCCATCCAGCATGCGCCGCGCCAACCACCCCCGCCTCGCCATCAGCCAACAGCACCGGCGCGCAATCGGCGGTCACTATGCCCAGCAGCAGCCCCGGGCGATCGGTGACCAGCGCATCGGCATGCGGCCGCACGGCATCGGGCCACGGCCCGGTTGCCGTCATGCACAGCGGCGAATGGACCTGATAGACGGTGACCAGCTCCGCGCCAGGCAGGACTGCGGCCACCGCCCGTGCCCGGTTCGTCGCCACCGCCGCAGCATCGTCGCCAGCGCCCAAGCCGACATTGAGCCCCGCCACCAGCCCGGCCGAGACCCCGCCGCGGCGCCCGAGAAAGCCATGCGGGAGGCCGGCCAGCAGAGCGGTGCGGAAGACTTCAGCCAAGGCTTTTGCTCACCTGCTCAAAGCTGTCGCGCGACAAGCTGGGTGCGGCAGCGATCCGCTCAAGCTCGGCCCGCATCAGCGCGGCCCGGCCCGGCTCGATCCGCCGCCACCGGCCCAGCGGAGCCACGAACCGCGCCGCGGTCTGGGCATTGAGCGGGTCGAGGCCCAGAATCAGATCGGCAATCATCCGATAGCCCGCGCCGCTTGCCGCATGGAAGGCCTGCGGATTGGCCGCCAGCGCCATATACAGCGCGCGGACCCGGTTAGGGTTGGCCATCGTGAAGTCGGGATGCTGCGCCAGCGCGGCGACATGATCGAGCACGAGGGGATGGAGCGAGCCGGCCTGGAGCGAGAACCATTTGTCGATCACCAGCGGGTTATCAGCATAGCGGGCATGAAACGCGGCCAGTTTTGTCGCCCGCGCCGGAGTTTCGAGCCCGCATAGCACCATCAGGGCGCCTTGCCGGTCGGTCATGTTGTCGGCACCGTCATATTGCGTGGCAGCCAGGGTTGCGGCCACTTCTGGCGCACCGGCAGCGAGCAGCACCAGCGCCAGGGTCTTGAGTTTGCGGCTGCCCCGCGCTGCGGCATCGAGGCTATAGGGAACCGCACTGGCCCGCGCATGGAGCGCAAGCAGCTCACCCTGCAAAGCGTGCCCGAAGAAGGCTTTCAAGCCCTCCCGCGCCGCATGGATCGCGCCAGGATCGGCGATGTGGGGCTGTTCGGCAAGGTAGCTCTCGCCCGGCAGGATCATCAGCTCACCGCGCATCAGATCATCCAGCCCCGGATCGGCGATGGACGCGGCGAAGGCATCGCGGATCGCGGCGCGCTCGATATCTTGCCCAGCCGGATCCATCGCCCCAGTTACTGCCGCAACCAGATGGCGGACGACCAGCTGCTGCATCGCCTCGTAACGGGCAAACGGATCATCATCATGCGCGGCAAGGAACACCAGATCCTCGGTGCTGGCGTCCGCCGCGATTGCGACTGGCGCCGAAAAGCCGCGATTGAGCGACAGCACAGGGGAGGCAGTGAATCCGGTAAAGCTGAAGTTCGCTTTAGGTTCACTAAGTGTAACTATTTGTTCACCATGGTGTTTCCCGGTTTTGCGATCGAACAGTGCCAGGCGCAAAGGAATCGGCATCGGCAGTTTTATGCTCTGGCCCGGAGTCACCGGGATGCTCTGCGCAAGGTGCACGGTCGCGGTATTGCCCTGGTGGGTGAGCGAAACTTCGACCTGCGGAGTGCCGGCCTGGCTGTACCAGCGGCGGAACTGGGTCAGATCGAGCCCCGCCCCGTCCTCGATCGCACGAATGAAATCCTCGCAGGTCGCCGCCTCGCCGTCGTGGCGCGCGAAATACAGATCGGTGCCGCTGCGGAACCGCTCCGGCCCCGCCAGCGTGCGCATCATCCGGATCACTTCGGCGCCCTTGTTATAGACCGTCGCGGTGTAGAAGTTGGAGATCTCCTGATAGCTGTCCGGGCGGATCGGATGGGCCAGCGGGCCCGAATCCTCGGGGAACTGCGCGGCGCGGAGCACCCGCACATCCTCGATCCGCTTGACCGCAGCGCTGCCCATGTCCTGGCTGAACAGCTGGTCGCGCAGCACGGTGAAGCCTTCCTTGAGCGAAAGCTGGAACCAGTCGCGGCAGGTCACCCGGTTGCCCGACCAGTTGTGGAAGTATTCGTGCGCGACCACGCCTTCGATCCCGTCATAGTCGCCATCGGTCGCGGTTTCGGGATCGGCGAGGATGTAGCGGGTGTTGAAGACGTTGAGCCCCTTGTTCTCCATCGCCCCCATGTTGAAGTCCGACACCGCGACGATGTTGAACAAGTCGAGATCGTATTCGCGCCCAAAGGTCTGCTCGTCCCACCGCATCGAATCCTTGAGCGCCTGCATGGCATGATGGGTGCGGTCCTGATCGCCTTCGCGCACCCAGATGCCCAGATCGACCTTGCGGCCACTCATGGTGGTGAAACTATCGCGGTTGGCAACAAGATCGCCCGCGACCAGCGCGAACAGGTAGCTCGGCTTGGGCCAGGGATCGTGC
>JANMKT010000001.1:0-21294 GCA_031372185.1 Novosphingobium sp. | reverse complement strand
ATGCCGACAATATCGCGGCGCCACAACGCCCCGCCCGCACGCTCAGCCTCGCGCTTGGCGATCTCGAGAACGCGGCGATCATAGGCCGGGTTGGGCACCACTTCGGTCGGCAAGGGGGGCTCAACCGGAACCGCAGGCACCAGCGGCACAGTCTCTAGCCCGAAGGCCTTATCGAACAGTTCAGGCAGTGATTGGGCAGCCACCCGGATCGGCAACGCAAGGGCAGCGCTTGCGGCCAAACCGCCTGTCAAAAGCTCACGCCGTTTCATCAGCCCAACCATAGACCATCATACATAACCAATTGCTGAACGAATCGCTAGCCAGAATCGGCAGAAACGCTGGCAGTTGCGCCGAGCCGCCCCAGCTCGGCACCAGTTAGGCGCATTCCGGTCCAGCCATCCATCAGCCGCGCCCCAAGCTTTTGATAGAAGCCGATCGCCGGTTCGTTCCAGTCGAGCACCGACCATTCGAGCCGGGCGCAGCCGCGTTCCACCGCAAGCGCTGCAAGCTGGGCGAGCAGCACCTTGCCCAGTCCGCTTCCGCGCGCGCCGGGCTGGACGAACAGATCCTCAAGGTAGATCCCGGGCAGTCCCTCGAAAGTCGAAAAGTTGTGGAAGAACAAGGCAAAGCCCTGCGCCGCGCTGTCCACCTCGCCAATCATGACTTCGGCATAAGGCCCATGGCCGCCGTTCTGGCCGAACAGCCGTTCGCCCAGCACCGTTTCGTCAAAGCGAACCTCATGGGCCAGTTTTTCATACGCGGCCAAAGCGCGGATCAAGCTGGCAATCAGAGGTAAATCGGCGGGTGCGGCAGGGCGAATCGAAAGGGTCATGACGGCAAACTCCCAAACAAACGAGGTGACAGACGGGGCCAGAGCAGGCCGAGTGAAAGTCCGGCCATGACCAGCGCAAAGGCAATCAGTTTCCAGGGTTGCAGCGGCTCGCCCAGCAACAGTGCCGAGGCACCCAGGCCAAACACCGGGACCAGCAGCGCCAGCGGGGTAACCGACGCCGCCGGATGGCGGTGCAGCAACCAGCCCCAGGCGGCATAGCCGAACATGGTATTGCCGACCGATTGCCAGATCACCGCCGCCCAGGTTATCGAATCCGCCGCCGCAATCCCAGCCGCCATTCGCGGCCAGCCTTCGGTGACAAGCGCCAGGGCCAGCAGCGGCGGCACCGCAAAGGCGCTTGACCACACGACATAGGCCAGCATGTTGACCGGGCCTGCGGCGCGCGCGGTCATATTGCCCAGCGCCCAGCACAGGGCTGCGCCGACAACCAGCATCAGGCCGAGCGGAGTAGCGCTGCCATCGGTATGCAGTGCGATTGTGCCAAGACCGCCTGCCGCCAGCGCCATCGCCACCACCTGAAAGGGTGCGACCCGCTCACCGGTCAGCCGCATCGACAGGGCGATGGTGAAAAACACCTGGACCTGGACCACCAGCGAGGCGAGGCCGGGGGTGATATCGCTGCGCATTGCGGTGAACAGCAATCCGAACTGCCCGGCCCCGATCAGCACGCCATAGGTGGCCAGGTTGGCCCATGAAACCGCGGGCCGTTTGATAAACAAGGCCAGCGGCAGGAAGGCGAAGGCAAAACGCAGCGCCGCCAGCGTGAGCGGGGGCAAATGCGCCAAAGCCTGCTTGATAACGACGAAATTGGTCCCCCATACCGCCATTACGGCCAGCGCGAGCAGCAGGTGAAGCGGGGGTAATCCTGAGCGATGCGCATTGGCCATGGCTGGCCCCTAGCCATTGGCGGGCGCTGCGGCAATCGCGTCAGCTACCGCCGATGGTCATCTGGTCGCCGTGGAGTTCAACTTTGCCGAGCTGGCGTAGCGCGGGTTGTCCAAGGAGGTTGGTTTCCAGCCCGTCGAGTACCACCACTGCGACATTGCGAAGTTCGATGCCAGCGACGCTCAGTTCCTCGACCTCGACGATGGTCCCATAGCCGGTTCCGGACGCGGTCTGCATCAACGGTTCGAAATTCACCGGATCGACCGGCAAGCCCAGCCGCTGCGCCTCATCAACCGTGAGGGCGATGGCATCGGCCCCGGTATCGATCAGGAAGTTGGCATTCTGGCCGTTGATCTGCGCGGTCAGGGTAAAGTGACCGCCGCTATCACGATCGATAACCAGGGCGTTGATGTCACCGTCGGCCTCCTCGATCTTGGCCGGCTGGGACGAACTTAGCATGGCCGCCCGCTGCGCGGCTCCGCCATCACCGGCTGAATTCAGCAGAGCGCCGGTCCCCATCGACATGACAGCCATGACGAAGATTGCGAAGAAGGTAAGGGCTAAGAGGCGCGCCATGGCACCGTTCTAGGCCAATGTCCTTACCGAATTGCCAACTGCCGGGCGACCTCTTTAGCGGACCAGGCGGATGTCGATGCCAACAGCATCCTTGGCCGATTCCATCCGGCGATCGGATGTGAGGATCGGCAAATCGGTCAATATGGCATGCGAGATGCAGGCGCGGTCACCTAGCGAGAGACCGAAGTTTTTGGTCAGTGGTCGCAGCTTTGCGGTTTGCCTCCGCCCATTTTTCCTCAAGGTAGGAGTCAATGGTCACCGGGTGCTTCAACCGGGCTTTGACCTTGGATCGCAGCTCTCGAAGCATGCTACTCTGTGATTTGAGGACGATCCCGTCACCTTCGCGCGCAACCACCAGCATGTCGCCGTCCTTAAGGCCAAATTCGCGGCGCAATTCAGCCGGGATGACCTTTGATCAGCTTGGCGTGATAGGACATGTCAGCTCCTTGGATCTTATCATGTCTCAAGGGTACCAAAAAGACAATCAGGACCTACTCCGCCGCCTCGGCCGTCCCCGCGTTGTTCATCGCCGCCTCGATCTCCGCCGCCTTGGCCTCGACCAGCGCGACGATGTGTTCGAGCATGTCTTCGCTCTGGACATGGTGGTCGGTGACGCCTGATAAATAGACCATATGCTTGCCATTGCCGCCGCCGGTCAGGCCGATGTCGGTTTCGCGCGCTTCGCCGGGGCCGTTGACCACGCAGCCCAATACCGACAGCGAGAGCGGGGTCTTGATGTGGCTGAGCCGGGCCTCGAGCGCCTGGACGGTGCGGATCACATCGAAGCCCTGGCGGGCGCAGCTGGGACACGATACGACCCGGACGCCCCGGGTGCGCAGGCCGAGCGATTTGAGGATTTCAAACCCGACGCGGACTTCTTCTTCAGGTTCGGCGGAGAGCGACACGCGAATCGTGTCACCGATCCCGGCCCACAGCATATTGCCCATCCCGATCGCACTTTTGACCGTGCCGCCGATCAGCCCGCCAGCCTCGGTAATCCCCAGATGGAGCGGGCAATCGGTCGCATCGGCCAATTGCATATAGGCCGCAACCGCCAGGAATACGTCGCTGGCCTTCACCGCCACCTTATATTCGTGAAAATCATGATCCTGCAGCAGCTTGATATGATCGAGCGCGCTTTCGACCAAAGCCTCGGGGCAGGGTTCACCATATTTTTCGAGCAAATCCTTCTCGAGGCTGCCGCCGTTGACCCCGATCCGGATCGCGCAGCCATGGGCCTTGGCGGCGCGGACCACTTCGGCGACGCGATCGCTGCTGCCGATATTGCCCGGATTGATCCGCAGGCAGGCCGCGCCCGCGTCGGCCGCTTCGAGCGCGCGCTTGTAGTGAAAATGGATGTCCGCAATAATCGGAATGCGCGCCGCGCGCACAATCTGCCGCAATGCTGCGGTGCTTTCCACATCGGGGCAGGAGACCCGGATCAGATCGGCTCCGGCATCTTCGCAGCGGCGGATCTGGTTCAGTGTCGCGACCGGATCGCTGGTTAGCGTGTTGGTCATGGTCTGGACGGTAATCGGCGCATCACCGCCCACCGGCACAGTGCCAACCATGATCTGACGGGATTGGCGGCGCGCGATATCACGCCAGGGTCTGATTGAGGACATGGGAGAGATATAGGGAGTTAGAGCAACTTCGCGAAGAGGAATTCCGCATCAAGCTGTGAGCCGACCCGGAAGGTAACGTCAGCGACCTTTTCGAAGCCGTAGCGCCGATAGAACCGCTGCGCACCCTCATTGCCGCTGAATACGGAAATCTGCACCTCGTCAGCCCCGCGCGCCGCAAATTCGCCCATCGCCCAGTCCATCAGCGCCCGACCAATTCCCGACCCGGTTGCTTGGGACAGGGCGTATAGCTGCTTGAGCTCAAGCACATTGCGCCCCCGGGCATACTCGGGGAAGCTGCAGCTTAGGCCAAGCTTGCAATAGGCGACCAGCCCGCCATCGCGCTCCGCCAGCCGGTAGAGCCGGTCCGGATTGGCCAGCTCTGCGGCGATTGCCGGTTCGGCATAGCTCTCGATCAGAAACGCAGCCAGATCCTCCGCCGCGTACATATGACCGAATTTCGTCACGAAGCTGTTGACACCAAGGCGCGACAGCGCAGGAATATCAGCTGTGGTCGCTCCGCGCAGGATCAACTCGCTCATAAAACTCTCGTCATGCAAATACTGAAGTCATCCGCCACATAATCGGCGAAAGGCGGGCATTCTGTAAAGCCATTCGCTTCGTAAAGGCGGCGTGCGGGCAGGAACGCCTCGGGCCGCCCGGTTTCCAGGCTGACCCGGCTGTAACTGCGGGCGCGAGCTTGCGAAAGGAGGTGACCGAGGATCGCCCGGCCTATGCCCTTGCCGCGATAGTCCGGATGGGCGCGCATCGATTTCAGCTCGCCATGGCCCGGCTCAATCTGCTTGAGCGCACCGCAGCCAGCCAGCGCGTCGCCAGCCCAGACGCTGTAGAATGTGACGTCGTGCGCGCGGAGCCGCTCGATCGGCATGGCATGGACACTGTGGGGCGGTGACCACTGGTGCATCTCTTCCAGATGCAGCCGCAGCAGCGCCGCGATCTGCGGCCCCGAAAGATCGTCCTCGATAATGCGGAGCGGCGTTGCCATCACCGCTATCTACTACGCGCAGCGGTGATCTGGCAAGCGCGACGCGCCCGACTCTGCGGACAGGCCGAGGAATCCTGACCATCGCGGGCAGGGAATTGACTCTCTCGGCGCTGTGGAATAGCCAATCATTACTTGGTGCCGGCCTGTTTCAGGGTCGCCCGACTCCGAGTGACCAGCTGACTTCGCGGATTGTCTGCAAGCGCTGGTTCGACAGGAGGAGTATTCAATGTTTACAATCCGACGTGCGGCCTTGCTGGCCGCTTCCTTTATGCTTGCCTTTGCCGTCCCGGCAGCTGCCCAGGAAGATCCGTTCATTGGCGGGGATTATGTCGATGTCACCGGGGTTTCAATCGATG
Organism: Novosphingobium sp.; assembly: GCA_031372185.1. Lineage (GTDB taxonomy): Bacteria > Pseudomonadota > Alphaproteobacteria > Sphingomonadales > Sphingomonadaceae > Novosphingobium. The sequence continues at coordinate 15,996 of JANMKT010000001.1, read as the reverse complement.
ATGGCCACTTCCTTGATTATGCTACTTTCCTGGCCGGCTATTATCGCGCGCAGGAACAATATGCGGTAGCTCAGGGCTGGCAAACCAGCTGGGAAATCCTTGCCAATGTCCACAAGCGCAAGGGCGAGCCAGACCTCTACCTGATCCGCCGTTTCAAGAGCCTGCCCGATGGGGTCGAAGGCGACCGTCGTTCCGCGATGATCCGCGATCATGTCAAATTAACCGATGCGCAAATGGCAGCGGCTTCAGGCGATCGGGCCAAATTCCGCCATATCGATTCGAGCCAGCTGTTGCAGGCGATGACCCTGCGCAAATAGCCGGGTTCATTTCGCGGGAGGCGGCTCAGTTGCCTCCCGCGTATTTATCGGCCTTGCGCTTGCCCATCCGCATTCCGCCTTCCAGCCGCGCCCGAAGCTGGGTGTAATAGGCTTCAAGGAAGGCGCGCTCATCGCCTGCGCCGGGGTTCCAGCCAATCTTGCGGCAAATCGCCTCGGCCACGGCAGCCTGCGCCTCGGGGCGGTTTTCGCGCAGCACCCGTTCCAAAGTTTGCAACTCATACTCGCCATAGATAGCCAGCTCCGCCTCGCCAAAGCGATAGGAAGTGCCGGTGGTGGCGCTGGTGCCCCGCGCCGCTTGCCCCAGGCTCATCGCCGCCTCCAGCTTGCGCTTGGGCGCTTCCACAACCCAGCTTCCCGCGATCAGATCGCCCGCGCGAAGCCGGTCGCGGTTGAAGAACGGGAACAGCGCGAAGACCAGAAACCAGGCGGTGGCGCCCAGCATCACCGGGCCCATCTCAGTGCCTTCCGCGCTCGCTCCGATCAGCAGTACGGCGGGCAGGAACAGCTCGATATCGCGCAGCAGGTTGCGGGCGATGACCATTTCGGCGGACAGCCGCCCGCCATCACGCGCCGCGATCCGGATTCCGACCATCCGCTTGCCCAGCGTCGCGCCGCGCGGGCCCAGCTCGAAAAATAGGAAATAGGCGTTACGAAACAAGAATATCGCCGCGATCCACAGGATGATCAGGAAATCCAGCGCATGGCGCGCCGCGCCCTTGGCTTGATCAACCTCAAAGCCCAGCTTGGCTGTCCCCCCGGCTAGCAGAGCGATGCCAAGGGTGGCCAGGATCATCGCCAGCACGATCAGGATCAAGTCGATCAGCAGTGCGCCGAACCGCGCCCCCCGGCTGGCGAGGATGATCGGCAGTGCGATCCCCTCGGGCGTCACCATCACCCGGTGGCGGTCGTTGCGGAGCTGGCGGATCGCTGCGTTCATCCCTGCTCGCTTCTGTTCGGGCTGCGCCGGAACACGAAGAAATAGGCCAGCCAGAACACCAGCATGAAAATGCCCACGGCAAGCCTGCCGAAAGTATCGTCGATCAGTTGGCGGGCAAAGCCCTCGAGGATCGCCGCAACCACCAGCATCAGCACCACCCCGGCCATGACCTGCGAGGCGCGCTGCCCGGCGGCAGCAGCAGAGGCGAGCACCGATTGCTCGCCGGGAAAGGCGATCGAGCGGCCGATATGCAGCCCCGCCGCACCCGCCAGCAGGATCGCGAACAGCTCGGTCGTGCCATGAACCGATAGCCAGGCGGCAAAGTCCAGCGTCAGTCCCTGCCCATGATAAAGCCACAGCATCGCCCCCATGGTGGCGGTGTTCTGGACCAGCAGCAGCAAGGACGGGATGCCAAAGGCAAAGCCCAGCGCGAAGGCGAGGATCGCGATTTGCGCGTTATGGCTGAACAGATAGGCCGAAAAGGCGGAAAGACTCTGCTGCTCGCCATTACCGAACAGCGTACCATGCAGCACCGCTCGGCTGGCGCCGGGCACCCGGGCATCGGCGAATTGTTCGGGAACCAGTGCGAAATACCATTCGGGGTCACTGGCGACGAGCAGCCAACCAACCAACACTCCGGCCACCATCACCGCCAGCGCGATCAGGATATCGGCCCGGATCGCGCGGACTGCGCGGCTCCATTCGCCGCCCAGGAACCGCCGGAACCAACCCAACAGGCCAACGCGCGGGCCATAGACGAGGAACCAGGCGCGCTGGACCAGCCCTTCGAGATAGGCCAGCGTCGCGGCATCCAGCGAAGTCTCCCGCGCCACAGAAAGGCTGGACGCCACAGTGCGGTACAGCACCGGCAGCGCCAGCACATCGGCATCCGACAGCTTGCGCAAACGGCCTGCTTCCATGCGCGTGACAATCGATTCCAGCCGCTGCCAATCGCCCTCGCGCTGCTGGCGGAACCGGTCGGACCGCAGCGCTGCGGCCTCGATTGCGGCCTCCTGCGCGGTGGCCCGGTCGCCAAACAGCCCGAAGATCGCCATCATCCGATCGCTCCCTTGCGCTTGATCCTAAGGTAAGCGTCGATCACCCGCGGTCCGACCTTGTCATACGGGGCCTCGATCACATCGACGCCGAGCTGGCGCAGCTTGCCCAGCACCAGTGCGCGCTGGCGCAGCAGACTGTCGGCGGTAATCGCCATCGCCAGCGCCTGCATATCGGCGGGCGGCGCGGCGGAGATCGAATCGAGCTCCTCATCCGCCAAGGTCACGAACAGCACCAGATGCCGCTTCACCAGCCGCCCGATGCTCTCGATCATCAGTTCGGCGCTGGTCGGATCGGTGAAATCGGAAAAGATCACGATCAGAGAGCGGCGCTGGAGCCGTCCGGCCAGCGTTGCCAGCGCAAGAGTGAAATTGGGCTCCTGCGCATGGTAATCGAGCCCGGCGGCGGCCGATTGCAGCCGGTGAAATGCCCGCGCATCCGAGACAAACGGCGTCGCCAGTTCGGGCCGCGCGGCAAAACCGAACAGCGCCACCCGGTCGCCGCCTTTGAGCGCCACATAAGCTGTGGCAAGCGCAGCCGAAACCGCGCGGTCGATCCTTGGCTCCCCGCCCACCGGCTCGCACATCGCCTGACCGCAATCGAACGCGAAGACGATCTGGTTGTTGCGTTCCGCCTCATATTCCTTGGCGTAGAGATGCGAATGACGGGCGCTGGCTTTCCAGTCGATTCGGCGGCGATCCATCCCCGGCTGGTATTCAGCCAGCGCTTCGAACTGGGTGCCTTCGCCGCGGATTCGCCGGGCGATCAGGCCGAACTGCGAATCGCGCAAAAAGGCCTGAAATGTGGGCGAGCGCAACGCTGAGATATTGGGCGAGACCCGCACGCTGGCCGCGACTGCGCGTGACATCTGCCGCGCGCCCAGCCCGAGCGGCCCGGTCCAGCGTAGCCACAGCCGCTCGACCGCGCCGGTCCCGCGCCGGCTGGGGCGATAGATCAGTGCGCCTTTCCAATCTCCTCCGTCTGGCTCCAATGCAAAACTGCCCCGTCCGCCATCCAGCAGGCGGGCATCGGTGGCGAGCGAGGCGTTGACATCGCGGCGCATCCCCGAGCTGAACGCCGCCTTGGCGAGGAACCAGCTCTCTGCGCCAATCTCGGTTTCGGGCGGCATGGTCAGCGCCAGATCGGTCACCTTACCGGCCAGCAGCGCATCGACCAGCACCAGCGCCAGCAGAGCGCCGCCAAGCGCCGGGGCGATGATCCACGCTCCTGGTGCCAGCGCGCCGATCAGCAACGCGAAGGGTGTCGCTGCGGCAAGCAGCAGCGTCGCGCGGGCAGTAGGGACGATGGCAGCGCGGGTCATCGGACTAACGCGGTGCCTCGGTCTGTTCGACCAGATCGGCGACCAGTGCCTCCACCTGTTTGCCCTCGATCTCGGCCGCCGGGCTCAGCAATAGGCGGTGGCGCAGCACCGAAGTGGCCAGCGCTTTGACATCATCGGGCAGCACATAATCGCGCCCATCGAGCGCAGCGCGGGCGCGGGCGGCATTGGCCAGCAAGACCGCAGCGCGCGGCGATGCCCCGGCCGACAGATCGGCGCTGTCGCGGGTCGCGCGGATCAGGCGGACCACATAGTCGATCACGCTTTCAGCCAGAGTGATCGCCTTCACAGCGGCGGCGGCGGCGGCAATCATCCCAGCATCCGCCACCTTGGTCACGCCCATTTCGGCCGGGCGGGGCGGGCCGGTGCGGGCCGCAAACCGCGTGACGATCCGCGCCTCTTCCTCGTGGCTGGGATAGGGGACCAGCAGCTTGAACAGAAAGCGATCGAGCTGGGCCTCGGGCAGCGGATAAACCCCCTGGCTCTCGATCGGGTTCTGGGTGGCGACCACCATGAAATGTTCAGCCAACGCATGAGCCTTGCCGTCGAGCGTAACCCGGCGCTCCTGCATCGCCTCGAGCAGCGCGGCCTGCGTCTTGGGCGGGGTGCGGTTGATCTCGTCGGCCAGCAGCAGCTCGCAGAAGATCGCGCCGCGCGTCAGGGTGAACTGGCTGGTCTGGAAATTGAACAGATTGGAGCCCAGAATATCGCCTGGCATCAAGTCCGGCGTGAACTGGATCCGCCCGAAATCAAGCCCCAGGCTGGTCGCAAAGCATTGCGCGAGGAAGGTTTTGGCGGTCCCCGGCGGACCCTCGAGCAGGACATGGCCCTGCGCCAGCAGCGCGATCAGCAGATGGTCGACCGTCTCGGTCTGGCCGACAATCGCCTTGGCCACTTCGCCCCGGATCGCGGCGGCAAGCGTGCCGACTTCGGTTAATGACATTGTACTCATCGTTTGAGCATCCTTTCCAGCGCATTGAGGTCCTGCGCAGCGCGCAGCATATTGTGGGGCCGGCGCGCGGCGCGCAACTCGGCAGATAGGGTCGAGAAGGGTCGCATAGCAGGCGCACGGGCTGCCAGCGCGCGGTCAATTGCGGCTTCGATCTGCGCAGCATCGGCGTGGTGCGGCAGCGCCAGCGCGCGGGCCAGCCGCTCACGCGCGGCATCGGCATAGGGCGCCGCCACCAGATGCAGGCGGCCTGTGCGGCGGATCAGGCCGGCGGCATTGCTGACCAGCTCGCGCTTGCCAAAAGCGATCGCCCGCGCGCCCACCCGTGGCGGACCAAACCGGTTGAATGCCCGCCAGCCGACCGCCAGCGCGGCGAGCAACAGGCACAACGTCGCCGCCAGAAACGGCGGGGTGAAGGCGAGCGTGAGCAGATTGGCCGAGCGGCCATAGCCGGGGATTGTGAGGTCAAAATTGATCCTATCCTCACCGTCCGCCGCAAGTTCGATCAGATCGAGCGCCAGCCTCGCGCGGCTCTGGTCGGCAAAACCGTAGTTGTTGAGCAGATCAGGTTCGGCCACCACCACCAGTGGGTAGGGTTGCTCGTCATCGTCCTCGACATTGCCCGGATCGACCCCCGCCGCATTGGCGAGGCCCGGGTAATGCCCGTCGAGGACATAGCCCGCCATGGCCCGGGCTTCGCCATCAGTGACCAGCGGCTGGATATGCTTTCCGTCAATGAATTGCGTGATCTTGCCAGGTGCGCGCAAAGCCTCTCGGCCAAGCCCGGTCCAGCGCGACTTGCTCTCCTTCATCACCAGCTGATCCAGCGTCAGCGGACCGAGCGTGGTCGATTTCTCGGCCCATTTGGGCGGATTGAAGTCGCCCAGCAGGACCCAGCCTTCCTTCACCTTCGGATTGGCCGGACCGGGCGAGAGCTGGATGGCCTGCCATTTGGGCAGGATCACCAGCGTCGGCCCGATATAGCGCCGTGCCTCGATCACCTTGTCGATCCGCTTGGGATCGGCATCGGGCAAGGGCGTGATGACCAGCAGGCCCGGATCATCGAGCGCAGCCTCGCTGCGGCCGCGCGTGACTGTATAGCCGTCCCGTTCCAGCAGATCGGCAATCGCGGCATAGCCGTTCAGCCCCTTGCCGCCGACATGCGCGCCGCCGTCATTGGGCTCGCGCGATCCCATTCCGGCGCCGATCATCCACAGCAGCGCGACAAACACCAGTGCCCCGAACAGCACCAGCGCGAGGACGGTTCGGGGCGAAAAGCCGCTGGGGCCGCGCGCGCTCACGCCGGCAGCTGCTCAAGCGCAAACTCGGCATAGGCGTCCCGCGCAGCCTGCCAGTCGGCTGCGTCCAGCCCGCGCAGGGCAAAGCGGCTGCGCTCTACCCGCGCTGCGATATGCGCGAAGGCAGCCCGCGCCCGCTCGGGCAAGGCGCCAAGCCCGGCAATCTCGCGCGCGGTGCTGGCGGGGTGGACCAGATCGGGCCGGGCCTCGGCAATCTGCGCCACACTGCGGCGCAGCAGCAGATGCGTCGCGGCATCGAACTGCCCTTCGGCGGCCAGCCGGTCGGCATCCTCGAGCAGCGCCAGCGATCGCGCGCGATCGGTGGTCCATTCGGCCACAAATTCGACGGCAGCGCGGCGCGGGATCAGCAGCGGGGCGAGCAATCGCCACGCGATCAGCAGGATGCCGATCGCCGCCAGCGCGATCAGGATCCATTGCAGAACCGGCCAGGACAGGCCCAGTGCCCGGCCCAGCGGCTCAAACAATTCGCGCAGGAACTTGCCGATTGCCTCGAGCCAGGCCGGGGTTGCCGGGGGCTTGGGAATGGCAACCGGGGCGTATTGAATCTCGGCAGAGCTGCGCACCGCTTCCCAATCGCGCGCGACGTCGTGCGCCGCTTCAGCGCCTTGAATGACCGGAGTGGCTTTCGTCACCCTTGCTACGTGGCACGGGTAATCGGCCTTCGCAAGCTAACCAATCCCTAACCTCTGGCACGGCCCTGGGGATAGCTGCCAAGGATCCGCAAATCCTTGCAGTGGAAAGCCAATTCCTCGATCGCCCGGTCCACCGCCGGATCCCCCGGCGCGCCGACGATATCGGCGTAAAAGGTGGTCGCGGAAAAGCTGGCGCCCTTCTGGTAGCTTTCCAGCTTGGTCATGTTGACGCCGTTGGTGGCAAAACCGCCCATCGCCTTGTAGAGCGCGGCGGGGATGTTCTTCACCTCGAACACGAAGGTCGTCATCGCCGCTCGGCCCTGCAGCGTGGCGGGATCGAGCGGCTGCTGTGCCAGCATCACGAAGCGGGTGGTGTTGTCTGCCGCATCCTCAACCTGCTGGTCGATCACTTTGAGGCCATAGAGCTCGGCCGCCATCAGTGGCGCGACGGCGCAGGCCGCCGGATCACCCTGTTCCGCAACGAACGCCGCTGCCCCTGCCGTATCGGCATAGGCCATCGGCACGATGCCGCGCTCCCGCAAATAGAAGCGCGATTGGCCCAGCGCCTGTGGGTGCGAATAGGCCGCAGTGAACGGCCCGTCGGAGATCGCCATCAGCGCATGGGTGATGCCCATGAAATGTTCCGCGACGATCGACAGCCCGCTTTCGGGCAGCAGGAAATGGATATCGGCGACGCGGCCATGCTGTGAATTCTCGATCGGGATGATCGCCCGGGCAGCGCGGCCATCCTTGACCGCCTCCAGCGCATCCTCGAAGCTGAAGCAGGGCAGCGGCAGGCAGTCCGGATCGGCTTCCAGCGCGGCGCGGTGCGAATTGGCTCCGGGCGCGCCCTGAAACGACACCGCGCGTGCCGGATCAGCGGCGGCAGCGCGGGCCATCTGTTCAACCAGGGCAAGGGCGGGGGCGGGATAGGAATGCATCGGTCAGCCTTTTTCGTCGTCCCGGGTCAAGCCCGGGACGACGCGCCCTAAGCTGCTCGCGCGTGTGATGCAAGCTGGCGGCGCTGCCATTCAGGATGGAGCTGGCTTTTGGGCGGCGGGGTGATTGCCTCCCACAGTCCGTGGGCGACATGCCAGAGCTTGGCGAGGCCGGAAGTGGACACCCGGTGATCCCAGGCATGGGCCCCGGCCTGGTCGACCGCACGGGCGATCTCGCCATAGATGCCCGCCGCTGCCATCACCGCCCAGCGCTGGCGGAAATTCAGCCGCCCCGCACCGATCCGGGCCGAGGCTTCATAGGCCTTTTCCAGCTCGCACATCCGGTGGACCAGCGGCACCAACGCGCGGCGATAATGCGGCTTCATCTGTTCGCCGGGGGGAATATCCGCCTCGACCAGCCATTCGAGCGGCAGATAACAGCGCTCTGCCGCGTCATCCTCGTCCAGATCGCGCGCTATATTGGCAAGCTGGAAGGCAAGACCCAGATCGCAGGCCCGGTCAAGCGTGTCCTCGTCGGCCGGATCAACCCCCATGACAACCGCCATCATCACCCCCACCGCGCCAGCCACATGATAGCAGTATTGCATCAGGTCCGCCTCGCTGCGCGGCCGCCAGTCAGCTGCATCGAGCGCGAAACCGGCGATGACATCATCGGCCATCTGGGCGGTTATTCCGGTTTCACGGGCGACGAGGCCGAAAGCGTCGAAACTGGGATCGCCGGTCGGCTCGCCGGTTAACGCCATGGCGGTGAGGGTGCGGATCGCGGCGAGGCGGTCCTGCGCGTCTGCCTGATCGCCCATTGCGCCGCCGTGATCCTGATCATCGGCCAGATCGTCGCAGCGGCGGCACCAGGCATAGAGCAGCCAGACCCGCTCGCGGGTGGTGCGGTCAAACAGGCGGCTGGCAGCGGCGAAACTTTTCGAGCCGCGCATGATCGAGGCCCGGGCGTGGACCAGGAGGGCGGTGCGGTCTGTCATGCGTCGTCCCCGGCTTGACCGGGGACCGCTGGCCTCCGGACGCGAGCTAGAATCGATGAGGCCAGCGATCCCCGCTTTCGCGGGGATGACGAGAGCCTCATAAGTCAGATGCCTTCATCGCAAATATCGGCATGTGCGGTTCATGCGCTGCCATCCGGGTCAGCAGCAGATCAAGCTCATGCTCGGCAATGATGATTCCCTGATGGGCCTCGCGGATGAAGCCGACCTTGGCCATATGGTGATTGAAGGCGAGCAGATGATCGAAAAAGCCGAAGGCGTTGAGCAGCCCGACCGGTTTGGCGTGATAGCCCAGCTGCGCCCAGCTGACCGCCTCCCACAGCTCATCCATGGTGCCGACCCCGCCCGGAATGGTCAGGAAACCGTCGGACAGATTGGTGAAGGCGAGTTTGCGTTCGTGCATCCCAGGGACGACCTGCAGCTCGGTGCAGCCGCGATGCGCCACCTCGGAATTGACCAGCGCTTCGGGGATCACGCCGATCACCTCGCCGCCCGCCGCCAGCGCGCTATCTGCCAGCGCGCCCATCAGCCCCAGCCTGCCGCCGCCATAGACCACGCCAATTCCGCGATTGGCCAGAGTGTCGCCCACTTCGTGGGCCAGCGCGATATAGCGCGGATCCTCCGGGGAGGCTGAGCCGCAATAGACCGCCAGGCGCTTCATACTGATCTCCCTTCCGCTTCAGGGGAGTGGCCGGGGGTGGGGTCTTTCGGCAGGGCGTTGCGCTTGAGGATGGACCCCACCCCAACCCCTCCCCTGAAGCGGAGGGGCTTTGCAGTGCGCCTCGCTTTCACCGCAGATCTTCCAGCATCAGCTTGGCGGTCGCCTTGGCGCTGCCGACCACGCCCGGAATCCCCGCGCCCGGATGGGTGCCCGCGCCCACCAGATAGAAATTGCCGATCTTGTCATCGCGGTTGTGACCACGGAACCACGCGCTTTGGGTCAGGATCGGCTCGAGACTGAAGGCGCTGCCGAGATGTGCATTGAGATCGAGCGCGAAATCGCGCGGGGCATAGTGGAACTTGGTCACGATCCGGTCATGGATATCGGGGATCAGCCGCCGTCCGACCTCATCCAGAATGCGCTTTTCCAGCAGCGGCCCGATCTGCTCCCAGTCAATCGGCAGCTTGCCCTGATTGGCGACCGGGATCAGGGCATAAAAGGTGCTCTTGCCCTCGGGCGCCATGCCTGGATCGGTCACGGTCGGGTGGTGGAGATAGATCGAGAAGTCCTGCGGCAGCACGCCGTGTTCATAGATGTCTTCCACCAGGCCCTTATAGCGCGGGCCGAACAGGATCATGTGGTGCGGGATGCCCGGCCAGGTGCCCTCAATGCCGAAGTGGACCACGAACAGGCTGGGCGAATAGCGCTTTTTCGTCAGGCTCTTCGTCATCTGCTTGCCGCGCGGGCTATCGCTTAGCAGATCGCGGTAGCTGTGGACGATATCGGCATTGCTGGCGACGGCATCGAACCGCTCGGTCCAGCCACTGGCGGTTTCTACCTCGGTCACGCGGTTGCCCAGCGTATGGATGTGGAGCACCGGATCATGCAGCCGCAGCTTGCCGCCCAGCCGCTCAAAATGCTTGACCATCCCGGCAATCAGCTGGTTGGTTCCGCCCTTGGCCCACCACACCCCGCCATCCATTTCCAGCTTGTGGATCAGGGCATAGATCGCGCTGGTGGTCATCGGATTGCCGCCGACCAGCAGGGTGTGGAACGAGAGCGCCTCGCGCAGCTTCTCGCTTTTCACAAAGCTGGAAACCATCGAATAGACGCTGCGCCAGGCCTGATATTTCGCGAGTGCCGGAGCCGCCTTGATCATGCTGGCAAAATCGAGGAACGGCACATGCCCCAGCTTGACATAGCCCTCTTCGTAAACCCCTGCAGCATAACGCAAAAAGTCTTCATATCCGGGCAGATCACCCGGCGCGACGCGGGCAATTTCGCGCGGCAGGTTCACCGGATCGTTCGAATAATCGAAGTTGGTGCCATCGGGCCAGTTGAGCCGATAGAACGGCGAGACCGGCATCAGCGTCACATCCTCGGCCATATCGTGACCGGACAGCTCCCACAATTCCTTGAGACAGGGCGGATCGGTGATCACGGTCGGCCCGGCATCGAAGGTAAAGCCCTCGCGTTCCCAATAATAAGCCCGCCCGCCCGGCTTGTCGCGGGCTTCGACGATCGTGGTCTCGATCCCCCCCGATTGCAGCCGGATCGCTAGGGCAAGGCCGCCAAACCCGGCACCGATGATACAGGCGCTACTCATTGCCGAAACTCCAGTGCGTCGAGCAAGGCCAGCGGACGACCGCCGCCAGCAAGGCTGGCCAACGCATCGCTGATCCTCACCGGCGGGCGGCCAATCAGGATCCGCGCCCGGTCTGCCCAGCTTGAGCGCCCGGAATAGAACCGTTCGATCAGCCCCTGCGAGAGGCGATAGAATCGCTCGAGCAACTTGTACCGGCGTTTGGGGCTGGCCGCTCCGAACAGCATGGTCGAAAGCATTCGGTAAAATCCTCCGCGTCGCCAATGCGCGCTGGCATGGCTATAGCTGGCTGCGGCGAGCGCGGCACCTGTAACTTCGGGCAACGTCGCCAGCTTTATCGCCAGGCGCACCGCCAGCGGCAAAGAAAAGCTGGTCAGCGGGTGAAGCAGCCCCGCCCGCGTCCCGGCCCGGGCCACGGAATTGGCGGGATCCGGCCAGAAACTGGTGAAATTGCCGGCTGCGACCACGGGCAATACTCCTGCTTCCGCGCGCAGCACTGCGCTCACCTGCCAGCCGTGCAACTGACAATAGCTGGCGATTCGGTCATGCAACTGGGCGACATCCAGCACGGGATCATCCGAATAATAGGTATCTTCGATAAATATTTCGGTGGCCGAGAACGGCAGGCAATAGACGAACCGATAGCCGTCCAGCTGATCGACCCGTGCATCCATCACCACCGGCGCGGCCAGATTGTGCGGAGTGGTAAGGCGCAACATTTGCCCGGCAAACTTCTGCCAGCCGCCGCGCATTGCGGGCATTCCCGCCGCGCCGCGCGCATCGATCACGCCGTCGGCATTGATCACCGTGCCATCAGCCAGGGTCACGCGGTTTTGCTCGATCGAGGCTATCTTGACCCCGGTGCGCACCGCTTCAGAAGGCAGTGCCGCGCGCACCACCTCGTCCAGCCGCTCGCTGGTGATGGTCCGATAGGGGGTGGAAAGCTGGCGGATGAAGCGCGGGAAGCGGACCGTATAGCCCTGATCCCAGCGCGCAGCGATCAACGGTTCGACCAGCCATTGGTGGTCGGGCGCAATATCGCTGGCAAAGAACGACCACAGATGGTTGCCGCCCAGGGTTTCGCCCTGCTCGATCAGCAACAGCGTCAGATCAGGCCGCGCCTGCGCAAAGGCCAGCGCCAGCAGCCCGCCGGACAGACCGCCGCCAGCGATGATGATGTCAATTTTGCGCTGGTTCATTGCGGTTAGCCTTTAACGCAAGCACAAGGCAGTGCAACCGGGCTTGGCGCGGTGGGCAGCTTGCGTCATGGTGGAACGCAATGGAGATAACCCCCGCCACGCTGGCCGATGCCCCGCAGATCGCGGCGATCTATGCGCATCATGTGGTCCACGGCACCGCCAGCTTCGAAATCGAACCGCCAGATGAAGCCGAAATGGCGGCGCGGATGGCCAAGGTGCTGGACGCAGGATCGCCCTGGCTGGTGGCCTGCGATCCCACCGCTGAGGTGCTTGGCTATGCCTATGCCAGCCAGTTCCGTGATCGCCCGGCCTATCGCTTCGCCTGCGAGAACAGCATTTACATTCGCCATGATTTGCGCGGCTGCGGGATCGGCAGCGCGTTGCTGACCGGATTGATCGAAGCTGCTACCGGCTGCGGATATCGTCAGATGATTGCAGTGATCGGCGGGGCAGAACCTGCTTCCGAAGCGCTCCACGCCCGCGCCGGGTTTTTCCGGACCGGGCAGATGCGCAGCATCGGCCGCAAGCAGGGGCGCTGGCTCGATACGCTCTATATGCAGCTTGCGCTGGGCGCAGGCGATACTGCCCCGCCATTTGAGGAACCTGCATGACCAGTCTGATGCCAAATCGCCGCGCCGCGCTAGCCAGTCTGGTTGTATTCATTGGCACGGCGGCAATCCTGATCGCCATGGGGCGCCCGGCGATCTGTGAGTGCGGCACGGTCAAACTGTGGTGGGGGGTGGTGCAATCAGCTGAAAACAGCCAGCACCTCAGCGATTGGTACAGCTTCAGCCATGTGATCCACGGGCTGCTGTTTTATGGCGCGGCGCATCTCTTGTGGCGGCGCTGGAAACTGCTGGGCGGCCTTCCTGCGGGCTGGGCGCTGCCGATTGCACTGGCGATTGAGGCCGGATGGGAGATCCTTGAAAACTCGCCGATCATCATCGATCGTTATCGTGCGGTGACCGTCAGCTGGGGTTATGTCGGCGATAGCCTGGTCAATTCGATGGCTGACATCGGCTGGATGGCAGTCGGGTTCTGGCTGGCCAGCTGGTTATCGGTGAAGGCGAGCATCGCGGTAGCCATCGTATTCGAGCTGTTCACCCTGGCCATGATCCGCGATAATCTGATACTAAACGTCCTGATGCTGGTCTGGCCGGTCGAGGCGATCAAGGTCTGGCAGGCGATGGGTTGATGCACGTCAATTACAGGCTTGGCAGAATCTGCGAATGAGCGTTTAATCGCACGATTAAGCAGTGTGCAGGAGAACGCCATGGATGCCGTTACAAGCTTGCCCGTCACCCATGTTGAGGTGGTGATCGTTGGTGCGGGGATTTCAGGAATCGGCTCGGCATACCATTTGCAGGACCAGTGCCCGCAGCTGAGCTATGCGATCCTTGAAATGAAAGACACCTTTGGCGGCACCTGGGATACCCATAAATATCCCGGAGTGCGGTCAGATTCCGATCTCTACACCTTCGGCTACCGGTTCAAGCCATGGATCGGACCGCCGATCGCCAGTGCGGCAGAGATCCTCAAATATATGGGTGAGGTGATCGACGAGAACGGGATCGCCCCGCATATTCGCTATGGCCGTCGGATTTCGCAGTGCAGCTGGTCGAGCGCGGACAATCTCTGGACGGTCGAGGCGACTCGTTTGGAAGACGGCGCGACCGAACGCTTCACCTGCAATTTCCTGTGGATGTGCCAGGGCTATTACGATCACGAGAAGCCCTATACCCCCGATTGGGACGGACTTTCAGACTATCAGGGCCGGTTCGTCCATGCCCAGCTGTGGGACCCGAAAATCGATTATGCCGGCAAGCGTGTGCTGGTGATCGGCTCGGGCGCGACCGCGGCTACAGTGATCCCCGCCTTTGCCGAACAGGCGGCGCATGTGACCATGCTCCAGCGCTCACCGACCTATTTCTACTGCAGCCCCAACCAGAACGAGCTGGCCGACCGGTTGCGCGAGGTTGGGATCGACGAGCCGACCATCCACCGCGTCGTCCGCGCCCAGGTCATGCATGACATGGATCTGATGACCAGGCGCTGCCTGACCGAGCCCGATGTCGTGTTCGAAGAGCTGAAGGCGCTGATCCGCCAGTATGCCGGAGAAGATTTCGAGTTCGAGCCCCATTTCACCCCCAAATACCGCCCGTGGGAGCAGCGCCTCGCCTTTGTGCCCGAAGGCGATATTTTTCAGGCCGCCAAGGCCGGCAAGCTGACCGTGGTGACCGACACGATCGATCGTTTTACCCCAAAGGGCGTGCGCACGTCTTCTGGAGAAGAGATCGAGGCGGATATCATCGTCGCTGCCACCGGTTTTCGCCTCTCGGTGATGGGCGACATTCCGTTCAGCGTTGATGGCCAGCCGGTCAAATGGAATGAAACCGTCACCTATCGCGGGATGCTGTTCACCCGGGTTCCGAACATGGCCTGGGTGATGGGCTATTTCCGCGCCAGCTGGACGCTCAGGGTCGATATGCAGGGCGATTTTATCTGCGGCTTGCTGAACCAGATGGACAAGATCGGCGCCAAGCACGTCGATGTGGCACCGCGGCCCGAGGATCAGGGCATGAAAATCCTGCCGTGGATCGAGCAGGAGAATTTCAACCCCGGCTATCTGATGCGCGGTCTGGACCAGATGCCGCGCCGCGGCGACAAGCCGGAATGGCGGCACAATCAGGATTACTGGGCCGAAAAGGATGCGTTCCCGTTGATCGACCTGACCGGGGCGGAGTTCCTGTACGACGGCAAGCCGGTTCCCGCCGCAAAGAGCGTCGAGGCCGTTTCCGCTTAATCCCAGCGGTATGCGTGCCCCCGCGCCTTCATCGCTTCGATAAAGGCGCGGGCGGCAGGGAGACGGGCGCGGCTGGCTTCGAACAGCAGGCTGACCGGGAGCGCATGCGCGGCAGCTGGGCGGAGCACTTCGATCAGCCGTCCGGCCGAGAGCGCATCGGCCACTTGATAAGACAAGAAGTTGGCGATGCCGGTGCCGGATTCGGCCGCAGCCAGCGCTGCCTCGACGGTGTTGACGTGCAGTCGCGGCCGCACCGGTGCCTCTTTGCGTCCGGCAAAGCGCCACTCACTCTCTGCGCGCGGCCCGGTTGAGGCGATCAGTTGATGTTGGGCGAGCTGGGCTGAACCCGTTGGCACGCCGTGGCGCGCAAGATAGGCGGGGCTGGCCGCGATCACCTGCCGCACCGTGCCGATCTGCACCGATTTGAGCGCAGAATCGATCAGCGTGCCGATCCGCACCGCCACGTCGATCCCCTCCTCGATGGTCCGGACGTTGCGATCAATCAGCATCATCCGCACTTCGAGCGCTGGATGGCGATCAAGCAATTCGGTTACCACCGGCAGCACATGGAGTCGACCAAACGCGACCGGGGCTGTCAGGTATAACTGTCCGCGCGGCTCAGCCTGAGCTCCCGCGAACGTGCGCTCGACATCGGCCAGCTCTGCCACAAGTCGCTGTACCCGAGGAAGGAGGGCTGTACCCTGATCGGTCAGCGAAACCGCGCGGGTGGAGCGGTGGAACAGGCTAGCCCCAAGCCTCGCCTCGAGCTCGGCAATGCCTCGGCTGAGCGCTGGCGGCGAAATGCGCAGCCGCCGGGTAGCGCTGGAAAAGCTGCCTTGCTCGGCGACCGCGATGAACATCTGATAGGTGCCAAGCCGGTCCATATTATTCCTAAAATTGGAATAGTGTTGATCAAAAGTAAGGGATTAACCGAAATTCTGCAATCACCTATTTGATCGGGGCGCGGCTGGCTTGGTCCCTTGCCCCTCGTCCCAGCCAGCCAGCCGCGCTTCAGGAGTATGCCGATATGGCCCGCAATTACGTCCACACGCTGTTCTCCGATGATGCCCGCGCCCTCCAGGCTGAAGACGGCAGCCGCGAGGCCTATGCGCGGATGGAAGAGGGCGCGGACGGCAGCCCCGACCAGTTCGGGGAAAAGGAAGTAAGCTTCATCGCTCTGCGCGATAATTTTTATATCGCCAGTGT
>JANMKT010000057.1:0-15114 GCA_031372185.1 Novosphingobium sp. | reverse complement strand
CAAGGGGGCGAAATCCCCCAACACCCGTTCGTTTCGAGCTTAGACGAGACACGGGCGCACCGGTGTCTCGACTACGCTCGACACGAACGGACGTTTAATGGTTGATATTTCAGACTGGCAAGCCGCCGCGACCAAAGAGGTCAAGGGCCGTGACCTGACCTGGAACACGCCCGAGGGCTTCCCGATCAAGCCGCTTTATACCAGTGAGGACGCAGGTGATCCTGGCCTGCCCGGCTTCGCGCCGTTCACCCGCGGAGTGCGTGCATCGATGTATGCGGGGCGCCCGTGGACGATCCGGCAATATGCCGGTTTCTCCACCGCCGAGGAATCGAACGCCTTTTACCGGCGCAATCTGGCGGCGGGGCAAAAGGGGCTGTCGGTCGCCTTCGATCTCGCCACCCACCGGGGCTATGACAGCGATCACCCACGCGTGGTCGGCGATGTCGGCAAGGCCGGGGTGGCGATTGACAGTGTCGAGGATATGAAGATCCTGTTCGACGGGATCCCGCTCGATCAGATGTCGGTCAGCATGACGATGAACGGCGCGGTGATCCCGATCCTGGCGTTCTTCATCGTTGCCGGCGAGGAGCAGGGCGTGCCAGCGGCGCAGCTTGATGGCACCATCCAGAACGACATCCTGAAGGAGTTCATGGTCCGCAACACCTATATCTATCCGCCCGAGCCAAGCATGCGGATCATCTCGGACATCATCGCCTATACCAGCGCCAATATGCCGAAATTCAACAGCATTTCGATCTCGGGCTATCACATGCATGAGGCCGGGGCGACGGCGGTGCAGGAGCTGGCCTTCACCATCGCCGATGGCAAGGAATATGCGGTGCGCGCGATGGCAGCGGGGCTCGATATCGATGCCTTCGCCGGGCGGCTGAGCTTCTTCTTCGGGATCGGCATGAACTTCTTCATGGAGGTGTCGAAACTGCGCGCCGCGCGCACCCTGTGGCACCGGGTGATGGACGGGCTGGGCGCAAAGGACGAACGCTCCAAAATGCTGCGCACCCATTGCCAGACTTCGGGCGTCAGCTTGCAGGAGCAGGATCCCTACAACAACGTCATTCGCACCACGGTGGAGGCGATGGCCGCAACGCTGGGCGGCACGCAAAGCCTTCACACCAATGCGCTCGACGAGGCGATTGCGCTGCCGACCGATTTTTCAGCGCGGATCGCCCGCAACACCCAGATCGTGCTGGCCGAGGAAAGCGGGATCACCCGCGTGGTCGATCCGCTGGGCGGGTCGTATTATGTCGAGGCTTTGACGGCTGAACTGGTCGATCAGGCGTGGCAGCTGATCGAGGAAGTGGACGCAATCGGCGGCATGACCAAGGCGGTCGCCAGTGGCATGCCCAAGCGGCTGATCGAGGAAGCGGCGGCGGCGCGTCAGGCGCGGGTCGACAAGGGCGAGGATGTGATCGTCGGGGTCAACAAATACCGCCTCGAAAAGGAGGAACATCTCGATACGCTGAGCATCGATAACCACGCGGTGCGCGATGGCCAGATCGCGCGGCTGAAGGTGATGCGCAGCGGCCGGGATGAGGCGAAATGCCGGGCGGCGCTGGCTGCTCTGACTGCTGGAGCCAGTGCTTCCGGGAGTCCCCGCGCAGGCGGTGACCTCAGGCCATATGGCGCTTCACCGACTGAGGCCCCCGCCTTCGCGGGGGAGCAGAGTTTGCAAAACAACCTCCTTGCCCTCGCGGTGAACTGCGCCCGTGCCCGGGCCTCGCTGGGCGAAATCTCCGATGCGATGGAGGAAGTCTTCGGCCGCTATGCCACCCAGCCGGTCCCGGTGACGGGGATTTACGGCCAGGCCTATGCCGGGGACGCGCGCTATGCTCAGGTGATCGAGGGTGTTGCAGCCGTCGCCCGCCGCCTCCACCGCGATCCGCGCCTGCTGGTCGCCAAGATGGGCCAGGATGGGCACGATCGCGGGGCCAATGTGATCGCCAGCGCCTTCACCGACATGGGCTTTGACGTAACCAGTTCGCCGTTGTTCCAGACGCCTGCTGAAACGCTGGCAATGGCACTGGAAAAGGACGTTGACGCGATCGGCGCGTCATCGCTCGCCGCCGGGCACAAAACGCTAATCCCCGAACTGATCCGGCTGCTGCGCGAAGCTGGCCGACCCGACATAAAGGTCGTCGCCGGCGGCGTGATCCCCCCGCAGGATTACGACTTCCTGCGCGATGCCGGGGTGCAGGGGATCTACGGCCCGGGCACCAATGTGGTCGAGGCGGCAGCGGATATGCTGCGCCTGCTGGGGCACAATATGCCGCCGGTGGGGGAGTAGCCTGTGACGTCCACCCAAACCCGTCATGCTGAACTCGTTTCAGCATCCATTTCTCCGCCCGCGCCGCCCGTGCGTGGGGCACGATGGGCCCTGAAACAAGTTCAGGGTGACGATGTTGAAACGGCGTTGACGTGAGTTTCGGTGATCTGCCCAGCATACCAAAAGGGAAGCAGGTAGGTTGCGTCCTTATAGGCCTAATTGGGGCTTTCCTCTCAGCGTTTCTCCTCGCTGGTGCCGCAATGGGCCAATGCGCACGTGATGCCGACGGGACCGGTTGCGAGAATGAAGGCTGGATCAAGTTCGCAATGTTCCCCGGCAGTTTGATCGTGTTGGCGCTGGTCGGAATTTTCATGGCGGATCGCGTCACAAGAGACAGGGACTGATATGTTCAAAAAAATCCTCATCGCCAACCGTGGCGAGATTGCTTGCCGGATCATCAAGACTGCGCAGCGGATGGGTATTCAGACCGTCGCCGTCTATTCCGACGCCGATGCGCGCGCGCCGTTTGTGCAGATGGCCGATGAAGCCGTGCACATCGGGCCGTCGCCTGCTGCGCAGTCCTATCTGATCGCTGACAAGATCATCGCGGCGGCCAAGCAGACCGGGGCCGAGGCGGTGCATCCCGGTTATGGGTTCCTGTCCGAGCGGACCAGCTTTGCCGAGGCGCTCGCGGCAGAGGGCATCGCCTTCATCGGCCCCCCGGTGAATGCCATCGCCGCGATGGGCGACAAGATCGAGTCCAAGAAACTGGCGTTGAAAGCAGGCGTCAACGTCGTCCCCGGCTTCGTTGGCGAGATTGACGATACCGAGCATGCGGTGCGGATTTCGGCCGAGATCGGCTATCCGGTGATGATGAAGGCCAGCGCGGGCGGCGGCGGCAAGGGGATGCGGCTCGCTTATAATGAACAGGACGTGCGCGAGGGCTTTGAGGCGACCAAGCGCGAGGGGCTGAACTCGTTCGGCGATGACCGGGTGTTCATCGAGAAATTCATCCTCAACCCGCGCCATATCGAGATCCAGATCCTCGGCGATCAGCACGGCAATATCCTCTACCTCAACGAACGCGAATGCAGCATCCAGCGCCGCCACCAAAAGGTAGTCGAGGAAGCACCATCGCCGTTCGTCACGCCCGCTATGCGCAAGGCGATGGGCGAGCAATGCGTCGCGCTGTCACGCGCGGTGGGCTACTATTCGGCCGGCACGGTCGAGCTGATTGTCAGCGGCGCGGACCCCACTGGCGAGAGTTTCTACTTCCTCGAAATGAACACCAGGCTGCAGGTGGAGCATCCCGTTACCGAGGCGATCACCGGGATCGATCTGGTCGAACAGATGATCCGCGTTGCTTACGGCGAGGAGCTGGCCATGACGCAGGACGATATCGGCATCGACGGCTGGGCAATCGAAACCCGGGTCTATGCCGAAGATCCCTATCGCGGGTTTTTGCCGTCCACCGGGCGGCTGGTGCGCTACGATCCGCCGGTTGCGGGCTGGGAAGGTGGCATCAGGGGCGTGGATGGCATCCGGGTTGATGACGGCGTGATGGAAGGCGGCGAGGTTTCGGTGTTCTACGATCCGATGATCGCCAAGCTGGTGACCTGGGGCGAGACGCGGGACGAGGCGGCTGATCTGCAAATCGCCGCGTTGGATAGCTTCGAGATTGAGGGGCTGGGCCACAACATCGATTTCCTCTCGGCAATCATGCAGCATCCGCGCTTCCGCTCGGGCGAGCTGACCACCGGTTTCATCGCCGAGGAATATCCCGATG
The DNA here is from genome assembly GCA_031372185.1 of Novosphingobium sp. Taxonomy (GTDB): domain Bacteria; phylum Pseudomonadota; class Alphaproteobacteria; order Sphingomonadales; family Sphingomonadaceae; genus Novosphingobium. Next base: position 11,047 of record JANMKT010000057.1, on the reverse strand, counting down.
GCTTCCATGGCGCGCCTGCCTCAGCGGAACTCAAGCGCAATCTGGCGGCTATCGCGGGCTTCATCGCCAGTGCTCGCGCTGATCGCGCGCGGCAGGTTGACGGCCAGCTCGCGGGGCCGCTCGAGCCGCCTTATGCCTGGAGCGTGAAGATCGGAGGCACAGTCCATGCGGTTGAGCTGGCCGAGGAAGACATCACCGTTGATGGCGAGCCGGTTGATTTCGAACTGGAATATACCCCCGGCGACCGGCTGGTTGAGGCTGAATTCGATCACGAGGTGCTGGCAGTAAAGATCGAGCCGACGCGCTCGGGCCTCAAGATGACCACGCGCGGCGCGATCCATGCAGTGCAGATCCTGCCCGCGCGAATCGCGCATCTAACCCGGCACATGATCGAAAAAATCCCGCCCGATCTCTCGCGCTTCCTGATCTGCCCGATGCCGGGCCTGCTGGTGGGGCTGCATGTGAAAGAGGGCGACAAGGTTGAGGCCGGACAGCCGCTCGCGGTGGTGGAAGCGATGAAGATGGAAAACATCCTCCGCGCGGAAAAGAGCGCCACGGTGAAGTCGATCAACGCCAAACAGGGCGAAAGCCTGGCGGTGGATGCGGTGATTTTGGAGCTGGAGTAAGCGCGTCGTCCTCGGCTTGACCCGCTTTCCTTTTACGTCAATGGAAAGCAGATGAGCCTTCCTGCAATTATCGCCGCCGCCCACCCAACCGAAGCCGGGCTTATCGCTGAAATCCCCGAGAACTGGATGCAGGGCCGTACTTCGTATGGCGGGCTGTCGTCCGCGCTGGCGCTGGAAGCGGCGCGGCGGTTGGCGGATGATTTGCCGCCACTGCGCTCGGCGCAGGTCAGTTTTGTCGGGCCGCTGGCGGGCGCGGTTGACGTGCGGGTGCGGATGTTGCGGCGCGGACGCAATGCCAGCTGGGTCAGCGCCGAGGTGACCAGTGAGGCGGGCGTCGGGCTGACCGCAACTTTCGTGTTCATGGGGGCGGTGGAGAGCACGCTCCACCTCAATGATATGCCGCCGCCTGCCGGGCTGATCGCACTGGATGATGCGAAGCCGCTGCCCGAAACCGCTGGGCCGGGCTTCACGCGACATTTTGAGCGGCGCTGGGCCTTGCCGCGCAGTGCTGACAAACTGCCTGAACTGTTGTGGTGGGTCCGGCTCAAGGATCGCGCCGGTCTGGATCCGATGGTGGAAATGGTGATGATCGCCGATGCTTTGCCGCCCGGCGTCATGCCGCTGATGTCAAACTGGATCCCGGTCAGCTCGATGACCTGGCTGTGCAATCTGCTCACCCCGCAGCCTGTAACCCGCGATGGCTGGTGGCTGCTGCGCGCGGCGGGCAATTATGCCGAGGACGGTAGTTCCAGCCAGGACATGGCAATCTGGAACACTGATGGCACGGCGATTGCGGCCGGAATGCAGTCGGTCGCTATTTTTGGCTGATCCGTCATCCCCGCGAATGCGGGGATCGCTGGCCTCGTCGACGCAAGGGCGGAATGATGAGGCCAGCGGTCCCCGGTCAAGCCGGGGACGACGAGTTTACCAAATGTTTCATCAGCACCAGCTTGAACAGCGCGAAGAACACCAGTCCCACACAGGCGCTGGCAACATGCAGCAGCCAGAACTGGGTGGTGTCCATGGTTGAATACCACCCGCCCACGATCCCGACTGTCTTGTTGGCGGTGAAGAAGGCCAGATAGTAAATCCCGATGACGGTTGCAGTGATCGCCCGGGGTGCCACTTTCGAGAACAGTGCCAGGCTGACTGGCAGCAGATGCGAGAATCCGATGCTGTTGAACAAATGGAACATCAGCGGCCAGAATAGCCCGATTTTGGCATCGCCTTGCGTTGCCGCGGCAATCACCAGGCACAACCCGCCCGCGATGCAGAAGAAGCTGCCGATGATCATCTTGCTCAGCTCATCGGGTTCCTGCCGGCTTTTGCCATACCAGTTCCAGAACGCGGCAACCGCGACCAGCATCGAGAAGCTGAGCGCCGCATCGATGGTGATCATGTAGCTGGTCGGCAGCGTTACCCCGAAGAAGGTCAGCTGGAACTGCTCATCCGCCCAGACCAGATAGGCGTTGAAGATTTGCTGATTGGTCAGCAACGACACTGCCAGCACCGGCACCAGCATCAACAAGCTCAAGAGTCGCGGCAGATCGGAGCGGGTGAGCTTCTGCTTGGCGGCGGTTTTGGTCCGGCTGCTGGGCCGACTGCCATCGGGCAGCCACGGCCCGGCCTTGAGGTAGAGGATCAGGCCCGCAACCATCACGATGCCTGCTGTGCCAAAGCCGTAATGCCAGCCGACCTTCTCTCCCAGTGTCCCCGAAATCAGCGGCGCGATAATCACGCTGACGTTGATTGCGATGTAGAAAATCTGGAATGCCATCGCCCGGCGCAGGTCGTTTTCCTCGTAAAGCTCGCCCACCTGGCTGGCGATATTGCCCTTGAACAGCCCAACGCCCACGATCAGCGACAGCAGCGCGAACAGAAACGCGCCCTCGAACGCCATCAGGAAATGGCCCAGCGCCATGATCAGCCCGCCCAGGATCATGGTGATCCTCCGCCCCAGCCAGCGATCGGCGATCAGCCCGCCAAGGATCGGGGTGAGATAGACGGTCGAGGAGTAATCGCCGAAAATTGCTGAGGCGAGCGGTTGCCCCTCCAGTCCCTGATAATGGACGGAGCGCAACCATTCGAGGCCGATCACGCCGCCGATGTTCTCGGGCAGCAGCAGATATTTGACCATGTAGAGCACCAGCAGTGTCTGCATGGAATAATAGGAAAACCGCTCACACCCTTCGACGAAGGAGAGATAGCCGAGCCCCTTGGGGTGACCGAGAAAGGCGCGATCGTGTGGTCCTCGATCGATGATTCCATCCAGTTCAGGCGTCATTTCGGCAGCGGTCATGGGGTTACTCGATAGTTGCGTTTGTAACTGGCTAGCGAGGTGACGGTGATGTGCAAGCCCAAATCCTCGCCCTTGGGGGCAATTGCAGTTACTCCAAACCTCACTTCAGTCGTCACCCTGAACTTGTTTAAGGTCCCATCGGACCACACGTCCAGTGCCAGCAGGCTTGGCGGAATTACGCCAGCAGTCTCGAAAATTCGAGCGGCGGAACGGGATGTGAAATAGGCCCTGAAACAAGTTCAGGGTGACGAAGAAGGGGTGAGATTTCATATGCGCTGCCTTTCCCCGACGGGGAGGGGGATTTGAGGGGCTATTCAATCTGGTACAGAGTGCCCTAGCGCGCCAGCTCAGCATCCAGGAACTCCGCCACCTCATCCAGCGCCACATCCTTGGCCAGAAACGTCTCGCCGATCCCGCGCAGCAGCAGGAAGGGCAGGGTGCCTGCATCCATCTTCTTGTCGTGGAGCATATGGCCGGCCAGCTTTTGCCCGCGGCAAGCGAGGCCCAGTTCGCCAAGCCGACTGCGCATGCCGACATCTGCAAAATGCGCTTCGATGCGGATCGCATCCATCGCCGCCATCAGGCCCTTTGCAGCTGAAAAACGTGCCGCCAGCACCATCCCCAACGCCACCGCCTCACCGTGGAGCAGGCTTTGCGAAAATCCGGTTTCGGCCTCCAGCGCATGGCCGAAAGTGTGCCCAAGGTTGAGCAGTGCGCGCTTGCCGGTAGTCTCAAACTCGTCCGCCGCGACGATTTTTGCCTTGGCTTCGGCTGAATAGGCCACCGCATATTCCCGCGCGGCGGCATCGCCTGCGATGAGCTCCGCGCCATTTTTTTCGCACCAGCTGAAAAAGGCCGGATCGCCGATCAGCCCATATTTGACCACTTCGGCATAGCCCGCGCGCAGCTCGCGCGCAGGGAGCGTATCCAGCGTATCGAGATCAGCCAGCACCAGCGCGGGCTGGTGGAATGCACCAACCAGGTTCTTGCCCGCCGCGGTGTTGATCGCGGTCTTGCCGCCAACACTGGAATCGACTTGGGCCAATAGCGTGGTTGGCAATTGGATGAAGTGGCAGCCGCGCTTGAGGATCGCTGCGGCAAAGCCGGTCAGATCGCCAATGACGCCGCCGCCCAGCGCAAGGATGTGATCGCCGCGTTCAACCTCTTCGCCGAGCAACCAATCGACCGTGGCGGCCAGCTCGCTCCAGCTTTTGCTCGCCTCGCCGGGGGGCAGGATCCGCCAGCGGACCTCATGCCCTGCGCCAGACAGAGCCTGCTCAACGGCAGCACCCCAAGCGTCATGGACCGCCGCATCGGTAACAATCGGCACGCGGGTTTTGCGCAGCCGGGTGCCGCATTGTCCGGGCAGATCGGCAAGCAGCCCGCGGCCCACCCGCACTTCATAGGGGCGGCCGGCGATATCGACCGGAATTACAGCCATGCCTCTAATCCCCTCAGTACTTTTGTGGCCATCCGCTGTTGCGGCCCGCTGCCGCTCATCACATGGATCGGGGCCTGCGAATAGTAAGGCTCGCGCTCGGCCCGCAGCCGGGTGAGGATTTCACGCGGATCGCCTTGTTGCAGCAGCGGCCGGTTACCCCGGCGTGCGGTCCGCTCGATCAACGTATCGATATCGCTGTCGAGCCACACGGCGATCGCTTTGCCCAGGATCAGCGCGCGGGTTTCCGCGTTGCAGAATGCGCCGCCGCCGGTGGCAATGATCTGCGCGCAGCCCGAACCAATCAGGCGTGCGATCACCCGGCGTTCGCCATCGCGGAAATAGGGCTCGCCATAGGTGGCAAATATTTCCGGAATCGCCATCTGGGCAGCAGACTCGATTTCGTCGTCGGCGTCGACGAAACCAAGGTGAAGCAGCTGCGCCAGCTTGCGCCCGACGCTTGACTTGCCAACTCCCATCATGCCGACCAGCACGACCGGGCGGTCGATCCGCCGGGCCAGCGCCGTAATCTCGTCGCTGGAAAGGGTGGCTTCGTCGTCTTCCATTGCGGCCTTGCCTATAGTTGCGCTAACCGGCTGTGCAAGCGCCGCCGGGCGTTGGATGAGGGAAAGGCTGCGAGTGACAGGACGGATGCGCAGGAACTGGCTGCTGATCGGGGTGGCAGCTGTGCTGGCCGGGCTGCTCGTGCTGGCCTGGATCGGTGGCGGAGAACAGCCGCTGCGCCCGATTTCAGAGGCGGTGAGCCTGCCCGGGATCTCGCGATGAAGCGTGCCTCACTATTGCTGGCTGGCGCTGCACTTGCGCTGACGTCGGTCTGGGCCATCGCCCAGGATGCTCCCGAATCGCTGCTTCCGCCCGGCTTCGACAAGCCGAGCCCGCGTCCGGCCAAACCTGCAACGCCTGCACCTGCCGGAACCCAATCCGCCAATCCTGCGCCCTCGGCTACCTCCTCACCAGTCGTGCAAGCGATTCCGGGCGATCGCGGATCGGGCCCGGCGGTCAAGCTGCCGTCCTTGCGGGAGCTTGAGGGGCTTTCGCCCGATCAGCTTGACGATCTGCTGGGGCTGAGGCCCAAATCCGATATTCCACCCGCCGCGCGCCGGGCGCTGACCAACGTCGGAATCCTCGATCAAGCAGAGGGCGGCTTTGCTGCGGGGTCGCTGGCGGGACAGGATGGCGCGCTGATCCGGGCTGCGCTGGCCGGGAACAAGGGCGCGCTGGTTTCGCGCTGGGGCCATGTGCTGCTGCGCCGTGCGCTGGCCTCGCGGCTCGATGCGCCGGCCCGGCTCGAGCCCGCCGATTTCGCCGCGCTGCGGGCGGCCTTGCTGGTGCGGATGGGCGAAGGCGATGCCGCCCGCGCGTTGGTCCAGGATGTCGATGCCGGAAACTATTCACCAGCGCTGACCCAGGCCGCGATTGATGCCTATACTTTCACCGCTGATATCACTGGGATCTGCCCGGTTGTGGCGGTGCAGGGCGGCGCCCGCAAGGATGCTGACTGGCGTGTCTTGCGTGCGATCTGCGTTGCATTTGAGGGTGAAGGCACCAGTGCAATGGCCCAGCTTGACCGGGCCGATCTCCAGGCGAAATGGCCCAAGATCGATCTATTGCTCGCCCAGAAATATGCCGGGGCGGCGGGCAGCGCGCGGCGGGCGGTGAAGATTGAGTGGGACGGGGTGAGCGAGCTCAATCCTTGGCGCTATGCGCTGGCCATCGCCACCGGGGTGGAGCCACCCGCCGCGCTGCTCAAGGGTGCGCCGCCGCGCTATGCCTATGTCGCCGCTACCGCGCCGATGCTCGGACTTTCCGCGCGCGCTGCCGGTGCGGACCGCGCGGCTGGGGCTGGCATCCTCTCGAGTGACGCGATGGTCGATCTTTACGGCCAGATCTATGCCGAGGATGAGATTACAGATGCCTGGGCAAAGCGGGCTGAACAGCTCCGCAATGCCTATGTCGCCGATCAACCGCGCGACCGGCTCACCGCGATCCGCCAATTGTGGGACGATGCAGCCGATCCGCAAGTTCGCTATTCGCGCCAGGTGTTGACCGCCTATGCCGCTGCACGGCTCCCGGTCGAAAGCGGATTTGCCGAAGCCGCGCCCGATCTGATCGCCTCTATGCTCAGCGCAGGACTGGATCGCAATGCGTTGCGCTGGGCCGGCCAGGCCGATGCGGGTAGTCAGGCCTGGGCGCTGTTGGTGCTGGCCTCGCCCGATCGGGCCAATCGGGTCACCGCAAGCGGGCTTGGCAGTTACTATGGCAATGATCGCAGCCCGGTCCATCGCAAATCGCGGTTCCTGCTGGCCGGGCTTGCCGGTCTGGGCCGGGTGGATAATGCCTCCGTTGCTGATTTTGCCGAGAAGCTGGAAATCAATCTGGCCCGGCAAACCCGGTGGACCAGAATGATCGATGCCGCCGCCGATGTGAACAATCCGGCGCTGGTCGCGCTGCTGGCCGGGGTGGGGATGCAGGGCGATGGCTGGGACAAGATGACCAGCGTTCATCTGTATCACATCGTCTCGGCGCTCAACCGGGTCGGGCTTGGCGCCGAGGCACGGATGATCGCGGCCGAGGCGGTCGCGAGAGGATAGGGCCATCGCCGCACAGATCGATGCCTTTCTTGCTATGCTGGCGGCAGAACGCGGGGCGGCGGCGAATACATTGCTCGCCTACGCCCGTGATCTTGCCGGCGCAGAAGCGGCCATCGGCGATTTGCTGACTGCCGATGGCCCGGCGCTGGCCTCGCTCGGTGCAGTTTGGGCCGATCTTGCGCCGTCCAGCCTGGCGCGCAAATCTTCGGCATTGCGGCAGTTTTTCGGGTTCCTGATGGATGAGGGACTGCGCTGGGACGATCCCTCCAGCGCATTGCCGCACCCGCGCACCCGCCGCCCGCTGCCCCGCCTGCTCAGCCATGCCGAGGTTGAGGCCCTGTTTCACCGCGCCGAGGAGGAAGCGCTGGCCGAGCAGCCTGCGGCGGTCCGGATGCTGGCGCTGCTTGAATTGCTTTATGGCTCAGGCTTGCGCGCGAGTGAGCTGGTTTCATTACCGCTCCAGGCCGTACCGCGCGATGCACCATTGCTGACGATCACTGGCAAGGGTGGGCAGCAGCGGATGGTTCCGGTAAGCAGCCGGGCGCGGCTGGCGCTGTCGCGCTGGCTGGCAATCAGGGTGGGCGAGGGGAGCAAGCTGCTGTTCCCGTCGCGCAGCGCTGCCGGGCATCTCACCCGGATCCGGTTGTTTCAGCTGCTGCGCGCGCTGGCGCTGCGGGCCGGGATTGCGCCTGAAAAAGTCAGCCCGCATGTGCTGCGTCACGCCTTTGCAACCCATCTGCTGGAAGGCGGGGCCGATCTGCGGGTCCTCCAGACCCTGCTTGGTCATGCCGATATTGCCACGACCCAGATTTATACCCATGTCGATAGCGCGCGGCTGGTGGCACTGGTCAATGCCCGGCATCCCCTTGCCCGCAGAGCCACGGGGGGCTAGCGCAGAGCGATGGTATCCTATCTTGAATTTGAAAAGCCGGTGGCGGCGCTTGAAGCACGGATTGCCGAGCTGCGTGCGGCGGCGGCCGGAGGAGATGTGGATCTGTCGAGCGAGATTCGCCGGCTTGAGACGAAAAGCGCCGATCTGCTCGCCAGCACTTATGCTGCGCTCACCCCGTGGCAGAAAACCCAGGTGGCGCGCCACCCGATGCGGCCGCATTTCAAGGATTTCGTCGCCCATGCCTTTACCGATTTCGTGCCGCTGGGCGGCGACCGGCTCTATGGCGAAGATCAGGCGATCGTTGGCGGCTTCGCGCGGCTGAACGGACGGCGGGTGATGCTGATCGGCCATGAAAAGGGCAATGATACGCAAAGCCGGATCCGCCACAATTTCGGCATGGGCAAGCCCGAGGGCTATCGCAAGGCGATCCGGCTGATGGATATGGCCGGGCGGTTCGGGCTGCCAGTGGTCACTCTGGTTGATACCTCGGGTGCGTTTCCCGGAATCGAGGCCGAGGAGCGCGGCCAGGCCGAGGCGATTGCCCGCTCGACCGAGGCGTGCCTCGCCTTGCCAGTGCCGATGGTCGCGGTGATCGTAGGTGAAGGCGGCTCGGGCGGGGCAGTGGCGCTGGCCAGCGCCGAGCGGGTGCTGATGCTGGAACATGCGATTTATTCGGTGATCTCGCCGGAAGGCTGTGCCTCGATCCTGTGGCGCAGCTCCGACAAGGCCGCGGATGCTGCCGAGGCGATGAAAGTTACCGCGCAGGATCTGCTCGCGCTCCAGGTGATTGACCGGATCATCAAGGAACCGGCGGGCGGCGCACATCGTGATCCTGTCGCTGCCGCGCAAGCACTGGCTGTTGCGATCGGCGAAGAGCTGGACAAGCTCGTTTTGCTCAAACCGGGCAGACTGCTGGCACAGCGCGAAGAACGCTTCCTGCGCATCGGCGAGGCTTGAGCTGATGCTCGGTAACGCTCGGGGCAGTGCGGGAACAACCGGGGTTCTCAACCGTTTGAATTGCGGTTAACTTTCTACCATTCGCATCCCGAAAGGAATCCAAGATGCATCACTTGAGTCGTTATCCGCTTGTTTCTGCGCTGGCCGTTACGGCAATGCTGCTTCCTGCCTGCGCCGGACAGGCGCAAACGGGTTCGGTCTCGACAGCTCCGATCCAGGCAATCAGTGCCAAGGACCGGCAGCAGGGCGCTGAGGCCCATCCCCAGCTGGTCGCCGAATTCGGCGGCGCGGAAACCGGTCCGCAGGCGACTTATGTTGAGGGGATCGGCAAGAATATCGCGGTTCAATCCGGCCTCAGCAATGCGCGCGGAGATTTCACCGTGACCCTGCTCAATTCGTCGGTGGACAATGCTTTCGCGGTTCCGGGCGGCTATGTTTACGTCACCCGCCAGCTGGTTGCGCTGATGAATAACGAGGCAGAGCTGGCCGGGGTGCTTGGCCACGAAGTCGGCCATGTCGCGGCGCGCCATTCGGCCAAACGGCAAAGCGCGGCGACCAAGAACGCGATCCTTGGCGTGCTTGGTCAGGTGCTGACCGGCGCGGTGCTGGGCAATGGGACTGCGGGGCAACTCGGGCAGAAGATCTTCTCGCAGGGTTCGCAGATGCTGACGCTCAAATATTCGCGCGGGCAAGAGACCGAGGCCGATAATCTGGGGATCGCCTATCTTCAGCGCGCCGGATACGATCCGCGCGCGATGTCGACTGTGCTGCAAAGCCTGGCCAACCAGAATGCGCTTGATGCGCGGCTGATGGGATCGAGCAATGCGGTGCCCGAATGGGCCTCGACCCACCCCAATCCGGCCTCGCGAGTTCGGGCCGCATTGACCCGCGCCGGAGCCAATGCCACCGGGACCACCAATCGCGACACCTTCCTGACCCGGATCAGCGGGCTGACCTATGGCGATGATCCCAAACAAGGCGTGGTCGAAGGACGTAGCTTCAAGCATCCCGAGCTCAAGCTGGGGTTCGAGGCGCCAGTCGGGTTCTACATGCTTAACGGGACGCGTACGCTCCAGATCAGCGGCCAATCGGGCAAGGGCCAGTTTACCTCGGCAGCGTTCAGCGGCGATCTGGATGGCTATGTCCGGGCAGCGTTTGGCGGATTGACCGCAGCGAACCAGCCCAAAATCGATCCAGGCACGATCAGCCGCACCACGGTCAACGGCATTCCCGCCGCCTATGCGACGCAGCGGGTCAATAATGGCAACGGCCAGGTCGATGTGACGGTGTTTGCTTATCAGTGGTCAGCCGATACGGCGTTCCACTTTGTCACTATCAGCCAGGCTGGCAGCGGCGCTGCGTTCAACCCGATGTATGCCTCGATGCGGCGGATTACTCTGGCCGAAGCAGCGGCGATCAAACCGCGCAAGTTGGTGGTGATTACCGCCAAGGGCACCGATACTGTCCAGTCACTGGCGCAACGGATGGCCTATACCGATGCCGCGCTTGATCGGTTTCTGGTGCTTAACGGGCTGGCATCAACGAGCCGGATCAGCGCCGGTCAGAAGATCAAGCTGGTTACCTACTGAGCGATTTCCGCCCGAACGGTGAGTGATTTGCCCGAGACAAACGGAAAGGGGCGGCAGGTTTCCCTGCCGCCCCAACCTGTTCAAGGTTCTGTCAAGGCTTAGCCGTTGGCAGTGGACAGGCTCGACGATACCTTGGTGAACGTGGTCGACAGGTTGCCGCCCAGGCTGGTCATTGCAGTGATTGCAGCAACGGCGATGAGCGCGGCGATCAGGCCGTATTCAATTGCGGTGGCGCCAGCTTCATCACGGATCAGCTTGTTAATGAACATCATGATTAGTCCCCTTATTAGCAGTCTCTAGTATCCAGCCCACGTCGAAAAACAGACCAGTTCGAACTATAACTGGCTAGAGCTAATTTCTTACAAAATACTTAATCGCATGAAACTATATTGGGATGGATCAACTTCTGTGGAGCTTCCGCCCGAACGGTGAGTGATTTGCCCGAGACAAACGGAAAGGGGCGGCAGGTTTCCCTGCCGCCCCAAACTGTTCAAGGTCCTGTCAAGGCTTAGCCGTTGGCAGTGGACAGGCTCGTCGATACCTTGGTGAAGGTGGTCGACAGGTTGCCGCCCAGGCTGGTCATTGCAGTGATTGCAGCAACGGCGATGAGCGCGGCGATCAGGCCGTATTCAAT